>JARDZI010000071.1 GCA_029240935.1 Clostridiales bacterium | reverse complement strand
GCAGTTCCAATGGATGTTATTTCTTAAATATCTTCTTCAACTTAAGCCATTTGCTAATTTCTGCATACTTGGGTAAAAATAGCTCATCCAACTTTACAAACTCTGAATACATAGCTCTAATTTCATCAAGGGAGTATTTCTCTTCTCCATGGATTTTATTATCTAGCTCCTCTGATGAATTATTTATTAAATCTCTTATTTTACCGTCTACAGCTATTACTGTGTTTTGTGCAGATGCAATGTTTGGATCAAACAATTCCAAGTAATCCTCTAAAAAAGCTGTAAGCCCTTTATCTCCTTCATAGTAAAGGGAAAGTCCTTCCCTTCCATTAACTTGTTTTTCAAGCTTTAAATAGTAACTATCCTTTTCATATTTTTGTATTTCTTTTAATTTTCTACTGTTATGCTTTATTTCCAATTCCTTCTTGAAGTAATCAGCTATTGATAACTTTTGCATTTTTTTAACCTCCTGATTATTGAAATTAATTTATTAAAATAGATTCTTCAGGTTGCACTAAATGAGTAAAGTCGTGTATTATATTACACGACTTTACTCATTAAAATTATACTAGACATTTGTAGTCTCGTCAAAAAACCTTGGTAAGCAATAAGTAATAAGTCATATGGCTGCCATTACTCATTTATAGGTCTCAAGGTCTTCAAGCCAAAGGTTGCGAATGCAAGTCCAAACATTAGTATTATAACTAAGTTTAGGGCTATTGATTGGATTCCTTCTCCTAGGAGTATACTCTCTACTGCCTTCATTACCCATTTTTGTGGTACTGCATAGCCTATTTTGTTTATGAAATCTGGCAGCATGGATTCTGGGATAAAGCATCCTCCTAGTATACTGCTTGGTGTTATTACTGCTGCAATTAATATTGCTGGGTTCATGCTTTGCTTTATTAAGCCTGAAATACCAATTCCAATGCCTATTATTGAAATTAAAAAGCAGAATAATATGATGAACACAGCTGCAAGCTTATACATTGAGTTTATTTTAAATGCTATTTTAAATACAACAGTTAATGGTATCAGCTGGAGCAATCCAAGTGCCAGACTGCCTAGAAGGTTTCCAACTATTATCTCATACTCCTTTACTGGTGAAACAAACATACGAGCAAGGGTCAACTTCTTTTTATCCTCAAGTATTATCCCTATTGTTGTAAATATGAGTGTCATCATAAACATTATAGTGAAGCCTATGGCAAAGCTTCCTGTATTCATTTCATTGGAGCTTTTACCTGATAGCTTATATTCTAGCTTTAACTGTTCCCTTTCAGTTTCTGTGATAAGGTCCTTTATTATTTCTGTTTTATCCTGGCTAGTTTTTTGTGATATGATTTTAGCTGTTTCATTTATTCTATAAAGCTTTTGCACATATTGATTTATAAGCTGTTTGATGCTTTGAGTGGTTGAATCCATATTAACATCATAAAAATCAACCCCAACTATTTTGCCCTCATTTATATCACTTGAAAAATTCTTAGGAATTATAATTACAAAGCCTACCTTTTTTTGTTTTATAGAAGCTTCATAATTTTCTTCATTAAGCTTAACAACTTGAACATTCTGTTTTTTTACATAATCAACCATAGTTGTGGCATAAAATCCATTATCCAATTCTAGGACTCCAGCTTTAGTAATTGAACCTGACACTCCTCCTAGTGCAATTACAATAATGCTAATTAAAACTACAGGCATTAGGATTATACTAATAATTTCCTTAGGGCCCCTCAACACACGCTTTATGATGTTTTTAGCTATCAAAATACTATTCATTTAAGCCCCTCCTTCTATATAGCACTATTCCAAGCATCCATAAAATCAAGCATAAAGCTATGAGCATTATTAGATATATTGATACATTTCCAAAGCTTTTACCAGCCATAAAGCCAGTTATTGCTTCAAATGCCCATTTATTCATTGTAAATCTGCCTATAGGTTCAAGTGCAGGAACTGGTGTAAAGGCTCCACTGGCAAATGTAATGCTCCAGTAGATAACTATAAGTGCAGTGCTTAATGCCTTTGAGGAATTTATTAGGCTTGATAGTATCACGGCCAAGCCTGATGAGGAAAATAGTACTGTTATTACAACAAGTGCAAGTCCTCCATAATTATTTCCCCAATTCACCTTAAAAACAAGGGAGGAAAATAAGATTACAAGAACTGCCTGTAAAATTCCTATTACCCCATTACCCAGGGTTTTTCCTAGTAAATATTGATTATTGGTAATTGGGTAGGAGCTTATTCTTGAATATAACTTATTAGAACGGTCATCTACAATACCTATACCAAGTCCCATGCCTGAGTTTAGAAGAAAGAAAATCAGCATACTGACACTGAAATATTGAAAGCTTCCAAGAGTTGATGTTCCTTGTTTACTTATTGACCTTGTGTTAACAAAGCAGTTTCCATATTTTTTTGTTAAATCCACTCCAATACTAGCAGCTTCCTGGGTATTTAAATCATATGTTCTTATCACACTTTCAATATTCATACCTAAATTTGCTGCATCCTTGAAGCCTCCAAGGAAGGAGTTTACCACACTGTTACTAATCATGTCCTTTCCAGAGCTTATATGGATTATGCTTGCTTCCTCACCACTTATAAGCTTTTGGGTTAGCTCTTCAGGAATAATAATAGCTTCATCAATGTTCTTTGCAAACAATTGACCCTCTATATCCTCTGAATCAGGATTTACAAGATTAAAATACTGGTTTCCCTCTCCTCTGATAGACTCGTCAATACTATTTCCAATATATCCATCATCATTATTTATATAAAGCACATTAAATTTCTCAATGCCCTTTTCTTCAATATTGAAAAATGGCTTTAGGGCGTATCCCATAAGTGCAATCATTGCAATTGGAGTAACAAGCAAAACCACTAAATTAACTCTGTTTCTAAGCATTAGCTTTAGTTCATTTTTTATTATTGTTATTACATTCATATGACCACCTCCTAATCCCTAAGCTTTCTGCCTGTGAGTGACAAAAATACTGTTTCCAAATCAGGCTCACTTACCTGAATTCCCTTTATCCTTACTCCGTTTTTTGATAGTAAGAATAATATGTCCTGAAGGATTAACTGGGTACTTGAGGTTATGATTTCAAGGCTGTTTTCTATTAATTGGGCATCCTTTACTTGGCTTATTGCTTTTATTTCCTCTAGTGTGTTAAAGGATATATCTGACCCATTTATTATTATTTTTTCTTCCTCATGGACAAGTTTTTTTAGTTCTTCCTTAGTTCCATCTGCAATCAGCCTTCCATGATCCATTATTGCAATTCTGCTGCATAGTGCTTCAGCTTCCTCCATATAATGGGTGGTGTATATAATAGTTGAACCCATTTTATTTAGCTTTTTTACAGACTCTAAAATATGGTTTCTAGACTGTGGATCAATCCCAACTGTTGGCTCATCAAGTATTATTATTTTCGGATGATGAGCTATTGCACAGGCAATGTTGAGTCGGCGCTTCATTCCACCTGAATATCCCTTAGGCATGCTCTTTGCTTTGTCAGAAAGTCCTACGAATTCCAAAGCCTCATCTACTCTTTCTTTAAGGAGGCTTCCCCTGAGTCCAGCTAGCTTCCCAAAGAATTCTATATTTTCCCTTCCAGTAAGGTTTTCGAATATTGCTATTTCCTGTGGAACAAGTCCAAGACGTTTTTTCGCTTCCAGGCTGTCCTCCCTCATATTAATGCCATCAATTATTATTTCTCCATCACTAGCTCTTAATAATCCACACAGGGAATTGATAGTAGTACTCTTTCCTGCGCCATTTGGTCCAATCAATCCAAATATTTCTCCCTGATCTATGCTAAGGTTTATGTTATCAACTGCAATATTGCTGCCGTATTTTTTTGTGAGATCTTTGATTTTTATAATTTCCATGTTAATCCCTCGCTTTTTATTTCTTTATAGTTTTATTGTATAACTGTTGGAAACCATTTACATGAGAAGCAAGTACTTCTTTGGCAGTACTAAAGTACTGTTTAGAAAGGATTATAATGAATGAATGCCAATGGGGTTATTCAACACAAGGTACAAACCAACGTGGGTACAATGTAGGGGCGAACAGTGTTCGCCTGCAACTCATTAATGGGTTATGTTCCGCTCTGATTGTTGATGTGCAACATCGGGCGAACACTGTTCGCCCCTACAGACTGTCACACTAATGCCCATAAGCAAAAAAGCTTCCCATGAATGGGAAGCTGCAATATCACTTCTTTAAATAGAACACAGCAAGCTGGGTACGGTCACGTAGATTTAGCTTGTCTAAGATTGTTGATATATAATTTTTTACTGTGCTTTCTCCAAGGTAAAGGGTTTCTGCTATTTCTCTGTTTGAAAGGCCATCGCTAACTAGCTTTGTTATTTCAATTTCACGGGAGGTTAGGTCATAGCCTGATAAATCCTTGTTTCCTGAATTGTTAAGCATTCCTGTGAGCTTTTGGGCCATTTCTGGGTCTATAAGCATTGTCCCAAAGTAAGCTAGCTTTATTTGTTCCTTTATTTTTGCAGAGGGAGTGTTTTTAA
This sequence comes from Clostridiales bacterium, assembly GCA_029240935.1. GTDB lineage: Bacteria > Bacillota > Clostridia > Clostridiales > Caloramatoraceae > JARDZI01. The sequence continues at coordinate 8,486 of JARDZI010000071.1, read as the reverse complement.
GTATATAACCATTGGCTCCATTCTTTAGTGCCTGAAAAATAAATTCATCATCCTGAAAGGTGGTAAGTATCAGTACCTTTATATTAGGAAACGTCTCTTTAATTTTCTTTGTGCCCAGAATTCCATCACATATGGGCATTCGGATATCCATTAACACAAGATCTACTTGTTTTTCAGAGCATAGCCTGTATGCTTCTTCTCCATTAGTACAGGTACCAATCACATCAAGCTCCCTATCCAGGTCCAATATCATTTTCAAGCTTTCCCTTATCAGTTCATCATCATCAGCTATTATCACTCGTATGGGCATAATTACAACTCCCTTCTTGGAATATGCATATAAATTAAAAACCCATTTTCTATTTCGTATTTTATACTTCCTCCAATAAGCTCCAATCTCTCCTCCATGCCACTTAAACCAAAACCCTTTATGAATTTCTTACAGCCTGTACCATTATCTGAGATTATCACTTCTGCACATTCTGGTTTGTAAATAATATGTACCAGTATGTTTGTGGCGCTTCCATGTCTTACTGAATTAGTCAATGCTTCCTGTATGTTTCTATATAGAACCATCTCTACACTTGGAAACAGCTCATATGGAATCCCACTGGTTTTGTACTCCACATTTACACCTGTGTCCTTTCCAAATCTATTGATAAGTTCCAGAATTGAGGCTTTGTGAGTTTGGTATTTTGAAGGCTTTATATCCCTTACTGTTTGCCTTACAGCTTCAATACTATTATTTATGTTTTTATATACAGAATCCAGTATTTCCATTCCCCTATCCCTGTCAACCTCAATTATCTGTTTGGCAGCATCCACCTGCATAAGCATACCAGTAAGGTTGTGGCCGATAGAATCATGGAGCTCTCTGGAAATCCTGTTGCGCTCTTCAAGCTTTGTTATTTTTTCTATCTGCCTTGAATAATCAAGGAGCCTTACACGTGCTGCTTCAATCTCATAATTGTTTCTTCTTAATTGTTCATAAAGCTCCTCCACATTTGTTTTTAAAGAAAGTTCCCTTCGCAAATGTAGAAGAAGTAAAAAAATAATCAGATAAAACATAATATATATAAAGCTTATACCTATTGTATAGCTTGTTATTACACTGTAAATATATGAAAAGGTTACAATGCATACTAAAATATAGCTTTCTGCTTTTAATTTCAACATTATATCAACAAGTGTTAATATCAATAGGAAGTAGGTATATCCAGAAAAAGTAAAGTACATGTAGCTAAAAATCAGTACATCCAGAATTATTGAGAGAAGCAAAAATTCATGTTTGTTAATTGTAATTCTTAGCTGTGAGTTTACAATAAATACTAGGGATGAAAGTATGAACATTGAATAACCTTCTGAAGGAACATTAAGCAGTGTCCCAATAAGAGCAGCTGCCAATATTAAATATCTGTATGCTTTAATGTAATTATTATATTTATTAATTGAAGTCATCATTAATTCCATTCCCCACAATCATTTTCTGTTTTTATAGATTCTCCCATATGTACTATTTATTATTCTATACTAGCTAGGATTTGATTTCAATATAACCTTTATATGTGAAAAAAGACAGATGCATTTTCTGCATGTGTCTTTATCTATTACTCCATAATTTTAATAACCTTATTTATAACCGTATCATAAGGGTTTATTATTCCACCCTTATATTCATTATATTTTATATAGTCCTCATAGGTTTGTTCAGCGTATACATCAGGATCTGTACGTATTTCTTCGCTGGAGGTTCCGTCAGGGTTAAGTCCCATTTCCAGGGGGAATCTTATAATAAGCCCACTATTTGGCAGGGCAAAAAGTCCAGGGTCAATTCCAATTCCATCTCCACCTGTTCTCGTTCCAACTATTGTTGCAAAGCCAGTTGCTTTTGCAAATGCAGCAAGGGACTCAGCTGAGGAATAAACATAATCATCAACAAGTAGATAAATTTTACCCCTAAACCCTACTGGGTTCTTTGGAGATACCTCTCTAGTGGATGTAATAAAAGATGAAAAGTCACTTTCTATTTCAGCTGGGTATTTCAACCCTCCAGGAATATTATGGATTGATTTTCCAAATATACCACGGGACATCAAAAATGGTTTTATATATTCTCCATCTTTGAAAACCATATAAAAACTAGCCTCTAGCTTTTTATCTATAAGGGGAGGTACTAAGTTCTGTGTATAGTAATTTTCACTTCCCCCACCATTTCCTCTTATATCTATAATAAGGTTAGAGTAATCCTTTACTTCCTCAAAGAACTTGTAAATTCCAGCTCTGTCCTTATCAACATAAAATGAACTGAAGGAGCCTACCTTTATATATGCTAATTTATCCTTTTCAATTATTTCAGTATCATATAATTTTTCAGGTTCTGTCATATTGCTATTCTTTGGAGCAATATATTCAATACCTTTAATGGTTATTTCTGTCTTTTCCCCATCTGGAGTAAGGAAAGTCAATATCATGTTTTTACCTTCTACGCAAGGTATATTCAACCTGCTTGCTTTAAGCTTGGATCTTATGTTATCAAATTTTAAAAACTTTTTATCCATAATAGATTTTATATATTCATCTATGTTAACTCCATCAACTGCCTTAAGTATTGAGTATTTAGGAATATTATGCTGTTTTAAAATATCTTCATTAATAAATGAAGGGTTTGTAACTATATAATTCCCTTCAATATATTTAAATTCCAAAGGAATCATTGAACTTTTACTTTGGATTATTTCTTTCCATGTCTCATATTTTCCTACCACAGCCTCATTATTAAGTACTGTTTTCCATGCGCTATTTAATATTCCACTATATATTCTTCTATTATCATCAAACATTTCAGGTGAAATTATATTTGTATGTCCATTTTGGACAAGATATAGTATTCTTCCAATTGTACTATAGTAATCTTTATTATCCTTTGTGGCCTTTATCCAGCTTTCAAAATCCTCCCTGTGGTCAAGCCAATCATATCCTGTTTTTCTCTTCTCAACCTCAAAGTATGGGTGATTTTCCTCTAGTATTTGATACATGTAGTTAAAATCCTCAAGTTTTTCTTCTATGGTTAATTCATGAAGAGCACCAGATTTTGTTGAAACCTCTGCTGTAGACTGAGACTTAAAGTAAATAAAAACACCACCTACAAGCACCAGTACAACAACTGCAACAATCCCCAGTATTTTGGAAATCCTTCTCCCTAATGATTTTTTCATTCCCCATCCCCCTACTATTCGATCTTTCCTGTTTTCTAATCAATCTCAAGTCCCATAATAATACAATCGTAAAAGACCCCATTAATGTATAGATCTCTAGTAGATACTCCTTCTTCCTTAAAGCCCTTTTTATTATATAATGCTATTGCCTTATCATTGTCACTTCTAACCTTTAAATTAATTTTTCTAATAATATTGGTGCCTCTTGCCCATTCAATAAGATAGCCTATCATCTCACTTCCAATTCCTAAGCTCCAGTAGGGTTTTCTAACTGTGATTCCAAATTCACCTACATGCCTAGTCCTTGGCCTAGTACCACAACTCATAGATATCATACTTACTATTTCTCCATCAATTTCTGCAACTATCATGGTTGAATTGTCCTTGCTGTTCATGGACTCAATAATCAGCTCTTCTTTATCTATTGTCAGCTCAAATTCATTTAACCCAAATGTTAAATTATCCGATTCTCCACCTATAACTGACACATATTTAACCATTCTTGGTGCATCTGATCTGATTGCTTTTCTTATTGTCATTTCTCTTCCATCCTTGAGAATTATCTTTTTCATTATTTTCTCCCTATTGATATTATTTTCCACTATATTTTTAATATTATTTTATACTAATTAGAGTAGGTTATCAAGTAGAGTTCCCCTTAGGAATTGGGAATTGGTGACAGTTAACTACTGTTGGCTTGTCCTCTATACTCAAAATTCACCTAGCAATTGTTAACTGGTAAAGTTATTTTCGGCTTAAACTACGAATACTGATTGTTCCTTATCTAACCATGATGATAGCAATTGGAGAAAAACTTTGCTGTCTTGTTTTTATAATGACATAAGGATAAAATATAATTATACAAGCTTTCCAGTATGTGTAAGTAGGTGACGAAATGAATTATAAAAGGTTATTTGTACTATTGTTAACTTTGATAATGCTGTTAAGTTCATATGGCTGTAAAGGAGAAGCAACTGATAATAATGAATTAACCTCTAATCAAGCAGAGCCAGTAGTTGAAATATCCATAAGCAACACCTATACCAGCACTGATGAGGATATAATTCATGAAAAGCATTTAGTTGAACAATCAGGATGGATTTATTATCACAATCCCAATGATAGGAGTAAGCTATATAAAAGAAGCATGGATGGCAGCAAAAATATTAAGATATTAGATGATTACCTGGGATCCTATTGTTTAGATGGGGAATGGATATATTATAGTAATACTGCTGACAATAGTAGCCTCTATAGGGTAAAGATAGATGGGTCAGCCAAAGAGAAACTAAATAATGTTGAAAGCTCCTCCATAAATGTTTCAAAGGAATGGGTATACTATATAAATTCATCTGATAATGGCAGGATATATAAAATTAAAAAGGATGGTTCCGAAGGGACAAAAATAGGAGATGACACTGTATGGAGCATCTATGCAGGAGGAGGAGATTGGATATATTATTGTAACACCTCAAATAATAATTACATATATTCGATTGGAATGGATGGCAAAGAAAGAACCAAGATTACAAATTCTTTTTCCTACAACCTGTGTGTCTCTGAGGATTGGGTATACTATGAAGCAGTTGAAACAAAAGAGGCTGACTACCCACGTGTATTTAAAATTAAAAGAGATGGAACAGAGGAAACTCTTTTAACACACCTGGGGGAAACTGATATGCTGTACAGACTTGAGGTGTCAGGGGATTATATATACATTTCCAATGAAGCTTTATACAGAATAAAGAAGGACGGAACTGATTTTACGAAACTCTCATCAGAGAACGAACATGTTGGTATTTTTAATGTAACAGAGGATAGTATATTATTTCTAAGCACCTTTTACAATGATTATATTTCTAAAATGAACTTAAAAAGTAAAAATGAAACCCTTGTAGACAAACTCCCAGGGTTTGATTCAAAGCACTTGGCAGAATGGATAATATATAATGATAAACAAAATGACCTTGGACTAACTATAATTGGAAATGATAAAAAGGATTATAATGTATTGTTGGATAGAATCACAAGTAAATTAATGGTTTTAGAAAATACTGCTTACTTTTTGGTACAAACAGGGGAATACAATAACCTGTACAAATTAGATATTAACAATCCTGAGCCAAAGCTGATTGCTGAAGGCAATATTGTTACCTATGATATTGGGGGAGGGTTTATATATTACTATGACTCAAGTGATCATACCTTATATAATATTAAAACTGATGGAACTGAAAAAAATCAGGTGTCCAAAAAAAGAGCCGAGTATATTCAGATAAATGGAGAATGGATTTATTTCGGCTTTATGAGTTCTGAAATTAATAGAATGAAAGTAGATGGAACTGAGGAACAAAAGCTAACCTCCTGCAGTGGTTCAAATAGTCCATTTAAAATTTTTAATGGTTGGATATACTTCTCAGATGAAATGGGCTTATCAAAAATCAAACTCGATGGAACTGAAAAGACAAGGCTTTATGAGGATATACACGGAATAGGCTCAATACTATCAATTAATTATGGCCGGATCTTTTATGAAACCATGATAGCAGAGGGTGGAGGTTATTACAATTGGATTAATGGCTTATACAGTATAAAATTGGATGGTACAGATAAGCAAACCCTATTAGAAGCGACCTATAATTCATGGGTCATTGATGGAGCTTCTGTATACTATAGTAAAATTGTAAGGGACATTAACATAATGAAGATAAAGCTTGATGGAACAGATAGAAAGGTAATTATGCCTAACTTGGAGTGGCATTAATATTAAAGGTCCTTTTTGAATAACAGATAACTACAATGCCAGTATATGATTATTCTATCATGTACTGGCATTTCTATAGCTCTATCTGATAATCCTATTCTCCCAATTGCCTCTTCTATATATCATGTATCCGAATATACATACAATTAAATTGCTAAAGCTCATGGAGAACCATATTCCTGTGGAACCAATATCTGTTAGGTATTTAAAAAGAAGTATCATTGGCAGTCTAACTATCCACAAACGTCCGATTTCCATTGCCATAGAGTATTTAGTATGCCCAGAGCCCTGGAATACTCCTTGGAATATACTGAATATACCCATTAGAGGCATTGATATGGATATGTAACGAAGATAAGTTACGCCCTGGATTATTACTTCCTTGTCTCCTTTGGTTTTAATAAATAAATTTACAATTTCATTATCCTTCCAAAACAAAAGGATGCATCCAATTATAGAGAAGTAGAGGGAAAGCAGTATGGATTTCTTAAATGCTTCCTTTGCTCTATTTAGTTGGTCATTACCAAGGTTTTGTCCAACGATGGCGGTCAATGCAGCCCCAAATCCCATTGCTGGCTGTTGTATTAGTGAAATAATTCTATTTACCATTCCAAATGCAGCCATCGTAGCAGTTCCATAGGAAACTATAAAGCCGTTAAGCACCATGAACCCGAGTGCAGAGCCAGATTGTCCTATGGATGAGGGTAATCCTACTCTTATGAGCTTCTTTATTATATCTTTATCAAATCTAAAACCTCTGAATTGTGGCTTTATAAATGTCGAATATTTAGCTAAAATTATTACCCCAACTATTGCTAATACAACTTTAGATATAAGCGTCGCCCATGCTGCACCAGCAACACCCATATTAAGGGAAAATATAAAAATAGGATCCAATATTACATTCAGCAGAGCACTTATTGCGCTTAGTATTGTAGGCATTATTGTATTTCCCTGTGAGTTCATAATTGAATTGAAGTTGAAGTATAGAAACATAAATGGAGTATCTAAAAAGGTTATCTTCAAGTAAATGCTTCCATACATTGCAAGGTCCCCTGTGGCTCCCATTAGCCTAACTATGAGTGGGGTTATAGCAAATCCGATAATTGCAAATGCAATTGAAGCTATCAGAGATATTGCAATAAGCTGACTTGAATATTTATTTGCTTCTTCATATTGGGAAGCTCCAATTAACTGTGATAATATGGAGGTTCCTGCAATGGATATTCCAATGCCTAGGGATATAAACAAGAAGTTAACTGGCCAAACAAAGGAGGTTGCTGCAAACTCAACATACCCTAGCTGCCCAACATAAAAAGCATCTGCCAGATTATAAAGTGTTTGTATAAAGTTATTTATCATTATAGGAATAGCCAAAACAGTAATTACCTTGTATAGGTTACCATTTAATATAAGCTCCCTTTTTTCTTCTGCCTTCATTAAGCCACCTCATCACACTTATTTTACCAACATGTACATTATATCCTATAGAAGTTTGGTTTTAAACCTCTAAATTTTCTTGGGATTTAGGTAACCCAATTAGGTGACAGTTAACTACTGTTGTCTTGTCTAATTTACTTCAGTATTCATGTGTTTACACAAACATCATCACAATTATTTATAAGAAATAAGCATTATACATTAATATTTTCATATTCCAAGACGATATAATAAATGATAATGATTTTAGAGGAGATGATACAATGGATATTACTGCATTATCTATTTCAATGAAACAGGCACAGCTTGCTCAAGATGTAAGCTTGGCTCTTATAAAAAAGGTTATGAATGTTTCAACAGACAATAACCTGCAACTTATTAAAATGATGGAACTTAGCACAAATCCTAACCTAGGAAGTAATATTGACCTGAAGGTGTAAATTTAAAATTTGAATTTGGGGTCTGTGAATTTGTGAATTTGGGGTCGGTTAAGTATTGTTAGTTTGATTTATTTACGTCTGTTATTTATTATAGAAGGCTTTAAAAAATTATAAGAACTTAAATTTTTTATTTGAATCTTGTCTATGAATTGATTTTTTACATAAAAATTTGGTGCTTGTCCTTTTTTACACCAATTTGAAAAAATTATTTTGAAATCCTTTTAAATTTTAGGCAGAAGAATACCTTATGAAGCAAATTGCATTATAAATTCATTCAGTATATTTTTATACCTTTCATCCTCGTCCATTAGTTTGTACCCTATACTACAAAGCTTTGACACCCTGGATTGGGTTATATTGCCTAACAATCTGCAAATGTCAGCACATCTATAATTACACAGGCTTCTCATTAACATTGCTGCTAGGGCACGGGAGTTTACAGCATCCTTGCGATGCTTCCATTGGAATCTATACTTTTCTACTCCAGTTCTTTTAGCAATAAACTCAAATATATCATCTGGGTTAAAATCCCTTACAAGTATATGCCTTTCACTTTTATAAAAAGTTTTTTCGTTTATAAACTCAACATCTTCTTTAAACTTAGTACTATTGCATGCAAAGACATAT
>JARDZI010000070.1 GCA_029240935.1 Clostridiales bacterium | reverse complement strand
TCCCATTGTTCACCCTATCAAATTAATAGATTTTGTTTTAATTAGACCGATGTTAGTTTACATATCAATTATCCTTCAAAAAAGAATACCCTACCAGATATAGTCAAATTAATTAACACGTCAACTATTTTACAAAAAAATAAACCTTTCGGGAATTGTAGTGATTCGTCTGTGAACGAAAATTCTCAAAAGGCGTGATAGTAAGCACTGGACTAAACCAGTAACCTCATTGATATAAGCGATGTTCTTAAGGAACTGAGACAACAATTTATCCATACTCTTTATATAAATATATCATAGCCTTCCTTCCTCATCAAGGGATAGGGAAGAATATTTCATTCTAATTGTAGTTATGTTATTATTGGTACTACTAAAGTGCTAGTTCTGAGGTTTTTTATTGAACATTCCCTTTATTGAAACTCAATATTTGCTATTTATTATTTTTAACTCAATATTATCAATAATGCCCCTAGCTCTTTTAATAAGATCATAATCTGCTCTTTCTAATACAAATTCACTCATAGGAGTATTCATTCTTTTAATGCACTCTCTGTATTCCATTTGACTGCCAATATCAACCTTCCCTGACAAATGATAATGAGTACATCTGGTTAATCTATATATTTCTTCTATGTTGCCAGCATTTACTCCACAACCTGGCATAATAGTTATAGAATTTCCAAATTTTTCTTGTATTTTTGCTATGTAATCTGCACCTTCTAGCGCATTTGCCCTTTGCCCTGATGTGAGAATCCTGGATACTCCCATTTCAATAAGTTTATCAATATCTTCTATGGGATCTTTAGCATCATCAAAAGCTCTATGTAACACTACTTTAAGAGGATATGCAATTTTTACAAGTTCCCTCATTCGATCAATATCTATCCTGCCATCACTTAATAAAATACCAGTAACTATACCATCAAATTCCATTTGTTTTGCAATGTTGATATCATTCTTCATGATTTCAAACTCATTATCATCATATAAAAAATCTCCAGAACGAGGGCGTATCATCACAAAAATTTCTATACCCTTGATTTCTTTTGCTTTTTTCATTAATCCATAGCTTGGTGTCAATCCACCTATATTAAGTGCAGAACATAATTCAATCCTATCTGCTCCAGCAGTTTTAGCTGTTACCATGGAAGTATAAGAATCTACACATACTTCTAATTTCATAAGTTTATAACTCCTTTGTAATTAAATTGTCTAAAGCATTATATTCAAAATCACTATCTATATGTACCTATACTTAAGAGGCGCTCCAATGAGTGCCTCTTAAGCTCTTATTAAACATTATACCTTATACTTCGGTTATGTCCATAACTGCAAATTCATTATTTTTATGATTAAACCAACTATACCGACGTTATATCCGCTGCAGGCATAAATGCCGTGGCTGCCTTGCATAACTACAGTAAGGGGCAGATTTTCAGGATCAACATACATTCTGCGAGCCATGGTCTCTGCCGTATCGGAGAAATCGGAATAGTAGACCTTTGCACCGGGTATTGCCCTGCATGTTTTTTTAAAGGTCTCGTTCACCAATGCATTGTGATCGGGAATAATAAAAATTATACTGCAATCCATTTTATTCAACACATCCTGTGCCTGAATAAATTCGTTTAAAATATGCTCCGTAGGCTCATGTCCTTCTTCCAGCCATACAAACACTGCAGGTTTATCTCCACTCATAGCTTCTGCTGAAATTGCTTCATTATTTTCATTATAAAGCTCAAATGGTGTAAAGGAAATATCCTCAATCAAATCTGATATCTCTACCTCACGTAATGATATGGCAAGAGTTTTTGTTTTACCTGCTTCCAGATTGAAACAGTATTTTTTTGCAAACTGATTGCCGTTAGGTGTTCTGTTGGAGGTTATAAGCCTGTAGCTGCCTGGTTTGAGATAAAGCTCCAGCTGACCGTTTTTCCAAGGATAATCAGCAAGCTCCAGTGTTTGATAGGAGCCTTCCTTTAAAACAGCGATGGTCCAATTGTTCAAATAGAACCACTTTTCTGTGCCACCAATAAGAATTAACCCGGCATTCCCTTTATCTTCATCGGAATTGTCCTCAAGGTTTTTGAATTCACCCTTCTCATAATACTGAACAGCCAAGTCGACCGGGTTGATCCGGGCAGGAATACCAAAGGTCCTGCAAATAGCTGTAAAGAGGACCTTTCGACCTTTTAAATCTGCAAGTCCACTACGAATAATACCTTCCGGGGTCCCGATCAACTGTTCATGGTATCTACTTAAGTCCAATTGAAATTTTGAAACATACTCCCAGACCTGCTTTGGCTGTTCCCGGAAAAGCTCAGCCCTATGCTTGTCAAAGACTGATAAAATAAATTCACGATATGGTGTAAGCTGTTCATAATATGCTCTTGGGCACATGATATATGGCACGAATATTTCCAAAGGATAATCCTTTTGATATTTCAATGCCCATTTAAAATGTTCTACAAGAACACTGCATCTCACATCTCTATAGTCTTTTTTCTGGAGGCATTTAAGCATCTGAAATTGCAGTTCCTTGTCCCCAGTGCCGAAATCCATTGAAAGGAATTCATATATCTCCTGAAAATTCCCTTCCGCTGATTTCAAAATACCCGCAACTTCCTGTGGATGGCTGAACCCAGCAGCTAGCTTTTCCGCATTTTCTTCCTGATAAAATCCCTTTGCATACTCTTTGCGCTTCTGGTCTGCACTACTTATTACCCGGCAGCGCAGCTCCTTTTGTTCTTCAGTAAGCTGAACATTATTTCTCATGCTGTCCTTTGGTGCAATAAAATTAAAATCTTCCTGGTATTCCGGTTCTGTTTGTGTTGCCCGGGAGAAGTCCAGTGTAACAGAAGCTGTAGCACTTGTATCAACAATTGCTTCAACAAACCGGTGATCCTTCACCCCATGAATATGTATACTGCCAAAGCCAAGTGTCAAGCCCCCATTCCCTGACTCATCGGTTGTAATTGACGCGAGAGGAAAGAATTCAGAGCCGTTCAGCATCTCAAAATGTACAGTAACGCCTGGGACAGGCAATGAATCTTTTACAGTCACGGTGAAATATCTGGATGGTGCATAGCGGCTCAATTCATTCAGTATAAGAGTTTGCCCGTTCCGGGTAATCATATCCTCCCTGGCAACGGTTAGAAAGGCTTTTGCATCCACCAGCATTGCACGTGCTGAAGCGTTGTTGAACCATCCTCTATTAAGAACAGGCTCCGGTTCACATGCGCCTAGGTAATACCAATCTCCGTCGCACCATACTTCCACCCATGCGTGATTATCATCACAGTGGGCCCATCTTGGTGTGTATACCTGCCTGGCAGGAATACCAACACTGCGCATCGCAGTAACCACCAAAGTAGACTCCTCCCCGCACCTTCCATATGAGGATCTTAACACAGTCAAAGGAGAAACGGTTCTTTCATCTGTCGCCTGGTAAGTCACATGCTCCGCGCACCAGAGGTTCACCTCAAGGGCAGCTTCCTTCATATTTTTCCCTCTGATTCTATCCTTTAAGGCGTTGTAAAAAAATGGCCTGCAATCTTCGATGGCTTCATTGTTGATCCGATAATACAAAACAAAGTTGAAGAAAATATCCTCTGACACCACCTTCTTCCACTGGGAGTTTTCTGCAAGAAATAGCCCGAAATCTGCAAATTTCTTATATAATGAAAAATCATAATCCCCAATATCCGAGGCAGACATTGTACTATAAAAAAACTCCATAATAATCCGCTCATCATCACTACAGTCCTTCATCTTCATAAGAATTTCACTTTCGAGCAGACCTAATGGCAAATTTTCCATAAACTTATTGTGAATTGTATTTTGTATAGTTTGAGTAAATAACATTTCTTTTTCCTCCATAACATACTACTTATATAATAAAACAAAGGCCTAAAACTTAAGCCCAAACCTATTTTGTTGACTGTATGAAATGGCAAGCAACCCAGTGTCCGGGTTTAAGCTCAGTCATTTTCGGTACCTGCTTCCTGCAGATATCTTTGGCTTTTGGACAACGGGAGCAGAAATGACAGTTGTCAACCAGATTAATGGGGCTAGGGATTGTCCCCTCCAGCACAGTACGGCTGCGTGACATCTCCAGATCTGGGTCTGGAAGAGGTATCGCAGAAATCAGTGCTTGGGTGTAAGGGTGTATAGGATTTCCAAACAATTCACTGCTGTCAGCCAACTCTACCATACTGCCCAAATACATTACTCCTACACGGTCACTGATGTGCTTTACCATGGAAAGATCATGAGCAATAAAAAGGTATGTTAAATTTCTCTTTTCCTGCAACAGCTTAAGAAGATTGATTACCTGAGCTTGAATTGAAACATCCAGTGCTGAAATTGGTTCATCCGCAATTATAAAATCCGGATCAACCGCTAATGCACGTGCAATACCTATACGCTGCCTTTGTCCACCGGAAAACTCATGGGGGAACCGGTTGGCATGTTCTTCATTCAAGCCCACTACTTCCAAGAGCTCCAACACCATTCTGGCGCGTTCCTGGGAAGACTTAGCCAGTCTGTGGGCATCAATCCCCTCTGCAATAATATCCATAACCTTCATCCTTGGATTTAAAGAAGCGTATGGATCTTGAAATATCATTTGCATTCGCCGTGAAAGTTCATGCTTCTTTGCAGTATTCAGATTACCGTGCACATTGACCCCGTCAAATTCAACAGTGCCACCAGTTGTACCATAAAGTCTTATGATTGTGCGCCCCAGAGTGGATTTTCCACAGCCGGACTCTCCAACCAGGCCGAAGGTTTCACCCCTATATATATCAAAACTGACGTCATCAACCGCTTTAAGAATTTTATTTTTGCCTACATTAAAGTATTTTTTTATATTTTTTACCTGTAACAATACCTCTTTATCAGACATTCTTTTCACCGCCTTTTGCAGTCTGAGTCTTTACACGTTCATCCAGCAACCAGCATGCCGTACAGTGTGAATTTGAAAGCTGAGTATATTCTGGCATATATTTCTGGCAAACCTTCATAGTATTTTCACAGCGTGCTGCAAAAGGACAGCCTGCTGGCGGATCCATTAAATCAGGTGGAGTACCGGGGATGGAGAAAAGCTGCTGTTCATTTTCATGCATCTTTGGTATGGATGCCAGAAGTCCCTTTGTGTATGGGTGTGCAGTTTCATAGAACAATTCCCGCTTACTTCCGATTTCCACCAGCTTGCCACCATACATTACGGCTACCCGATCAGCAATGTTGGCAACCACACCCAAATTATGGGTAATAATGATGATGGAGGTATCTATCTTCCCTTGTAAATCCTTCATCAGGTCCAGTATCTGTGCTTGAATAGTTACATCCAATGCAGTAGTAGGCTCGTCTGCAATTAGTACCTTGGGACTGCATGCCAAGGCAATGGCTATGATGACACGCTGACGCATACCACCGGACAATTGATGGGGATATTGGCTGAATCTAGTTTCAGGATTGGATATTCCAACCAATTCAATTTGCTCTATGACTTTCGCCTTCAACTGCTCCTTGGAAAGATCAGGTCGATGCTCATGCAGCACTTCCATAATTTGTTTTCCAATAGACATGGTAGGATTAAGGGAAGTCATGGGATCCTGAAATATCATTGAGATATCACAGCCCCGGATTTTTTGCATCTGTCCCTCGCTAAAACTGGAAATACATTTGTCTTCAAGATATACGGTGCCTTCAACAATTTTGCCGTTTCCAGGCAGTATCCCCATAATACCTTTCATCATAATTGATTTCCCGGAGCCGGATTCTCCTACAACAGCAAGTGTCTCGCCTCTGTTCAATGAAAAGCCTGCCCCACGAACTGCCTGAACAACTCCATGTTGTGTTTTTATGTGTATATTCAAATTTTCAACTTTTATAAGACTATCCATTTTGCATCCTCCTTATCGCCTCATTCTGGGGTCCAGTGCATCTCTAAGCCCGTCACCCAAAATGCTGAAGCAAACCATGATTAAAACAATTACTATTGCAGGATATATTAAAAGAAACGGATAGTTATGAAGAACCTGATAACCATTATTAATCAAAACCCCTAAAGATGCCCTTGGCTCTGCAAGTCCAATACCGATAAAACTCAAAAATGCTTCGGTAAAAATCGCAGAAGGAATTGTAAACATTATATTAATTACAATAACTCCAACTGTATTGGGAATTAGGTGCTTCAAGATGATCCCCTTGCTTCCGGTACCTAAAACCTGGGCAGCCAGGACATACTCCATATTTTTCAGTTTAAGAATCTGGGCACGCACAAGCCTGGCCATGTTTACCCAACCTGTGATTGAAAGTGCCAGGACGACCGTCCACACCCCTGCAGGCATTACCATCATCAGTAAAATAACAATGATGAGTTGGGGGATTCCCACAAGTATTTCAATGATACGCTGCATTACAGCATCTACTTTACCTCCAAACAAAGCCGACACTGCACCGAAAGAAACACCTATGAACAAGTCAATGAAGGCTGCTGCAACGGCAATCAGAAGTGATATCCGTGTGCCCTGCCAAATACGTGTCCATTGGTCACGCCCAAATTGATCTGTTCCAAATGGATGTACCATTGTAGGATTTTGAAAAATATGATCATAATCAGTTTCATAAAATGAAAACTTTGATAAAATCGGTCCAAAAATTGCTAATAGTATAATCACGAATATAACTACCAGGCTCACAACTGCGGCTTTGTTCTTTTTCAAACGGAGCCAGCCGTCCTGAAACGCAGTAAGGTTGGGACTTGTAATATGCTCTTTTTCATCGTTGTTCACCACAGCTTTTTCAAAAAGCTCCATGGGAATTTCTATTTTATTTGCCATGTTATCACTGCCCCTCCTCACCTGCTGCTAGACGGATTCTTGGGTCAATTACCGAATACAGAATATCCACAATCATCACGACTAGAATATAAAATGCACTATAAAAAATAGTAATACCCATTATAGTGGAATAGTCATTTGTTTTAATACAGTCTACAAAGAGGCTTCCTATACCGGGGATACCATATATGTTTTCTACTGCCAGAGAACCGGTCAGCAGATTTACAATAATAGGGCCTAAAATAGTAACAACGGGTATGATGGAGTTACGTATTGCATGCCTCATTAAAACTTTAAACTGGTTAAGTCCCTTTGCTCGTGCTGTCACAATATAATCTTGTGCCAGTACATCCAGCATTTCAGTACGCATAAAACGCGCAATCATCGCAGTAACCCCGAAGGACATAGCTATGGAAGGTAGTATAGAGCTCTTCCAGCTTTCCCAAAAAGCAACAGGAAGTATTCCCCACTTCAAACCAATGAAATATTGAAGCAATGCTGCAACTACAAAGTTCGGCACTGAAACACCTAAAACAGCCAGTACCATAGTAAAATAATCAATACCACTGTTATGCCAGCATGCAGCAACTATACCCAACAGCAGTCCCATGGACAGGCCGATGAGGATCGCTTGGGTACCAATCAATGCAGATGGTCCAATACGTCCAAAGATAACATCGTTAACCGGTTTGCCCGAGTAGAAAAAAGATGTCCCAAGATCACCTTTGAAAACATTTAAAATATACTTTCCATATTGCATGATTACCGGATCATTTAATCCGTATTTTTCCAAAAACTGCGTTTGCTGGGCTTCTGGCAGTAATGCAAAGCGTTCCGTATCAAATGGAGTACCGGGCAGCTTTTTCATCAGGAAAAATGTAGCGGTAAGGATTACTAGTAAGGTAATCATCAGATAAATAAGTCGTTTGCCTATATATGAGACCATTTTCAATACCCTCCTTCTTTCAATATTAAGTACTCTGTTTTCTATTATAAATAAATTCCGAATGAATACTCCTCAAAAGTGGTAGTTACAGTTAAAAAAATATATAAGGTATTACAAAAATATGTATTATATTTTATATATTAGGAGAATGCTATATATAAGAAAATTTTCTTCATGGGAAGTACATAAGTTTAAATTTTTATTTTGGAATGTACACTGGCTCAACCTAGACTTCGTAAGAAGAGCGAATTACGGAAAAATTTATATATTTTTATAGATTTTTCTGACCAGAGAAATTGCTTTTATTCAAACAATAAGGAGGACAATCTTCAATCCTCCCTACTGTTGTTTTATATTTATATTCTAATACTACTTCAAGGATGCGTACTTGAATTCAATAGGTGTTCCAAATGGATGTGTTATCAGGTTAACTACATTTGGTTTTGTCAGATAAGCAAAGCCTCTGTAGAAAAGTGGAGAAACTACCGCATCGTCATTAAGCAGTGTTTTTTCTGCGTCCAGCATATCCTGAAGACGTTTTGCATCATCAGTCTGCTTTTTCGCATCAGCAATCAGTGCGTTATATTTATCGCTCGTGTAGTTTCCACGGTATGGTGTACCACCTGTCCAAAGATCCATATATGTCATTGCATCATCATAGTCAGCACCCCAGGCTGTAATTGCCATCTGGTAATTACTATTGTCCATTTCCTCATTTCTTGCTTTACTTGTCTTGGAGTCTATAGTCACATCTATACCTAAATTCTTTTTAAACTGATCCTGTACATAGGTAGCAACAGTTTTTGTAATGGAATCATCGGCTGTAAGTAAAGTTAGAGAAGGCACACTGCCAAGTTCCTTAACTCCCTTGTCCCAATATTCCTTTGCTTTTGTGGCATCAAATACAGTTACATTACTATTCAATTCACGGAAGGATTTTGTACCGTCACCATACATTGAATTTGCTATAAGTCCCGTAGCTGGTGCGGAACCGTCTCCGAGAATTGTATTTGTAAGAGTATCGCGGTCTACAGCATAGCCAAGTGAAAGACGTATATTCTTATTTGAAAGTGCTTTATCCTTCAAGTTGTACTGAAGGTATGTCGTCCTAAACTCACTTGTAGAACTAAATTCCGGATTTGATTTCATAGAAGGTACATCTGCAGAAGCAAGTGTCACTCTTGAAAGCTCGCCGGACTTATACGCATTAAGAGCAGTAGACTGATCCTTGATTATACGTACACTTATATTCGGAACCTTTACATTTGATGCATCCCAATAACCCTCATTCTTTTTCATCGTACTACCGCTTGCAGGGTCGTAGGAAGCAAGAATATAAGGACCACAATAAATCATGTTTTCAGCTTTCATACCATACTGATCGCCTTGGGCATTCACGAAATCCTCATTCAGAGGGAAAAACATAGGAAGAACTGTTAACCTGGCAAAGTAAGGTGTTGGCTGTTTGAGTTTTACTTCAAATGTGTTATCGTCAAGGGCTTTTACCCCAACATCAGCTGCACTTACCTTATTTTCAAGATATTCAGCGCCGTTTACGATATAATCTGTCATAATGAATGAATACCCGTTTGTAGCATCAATACTCATCTGCTTAAGCCAGGAATATACAAAATCCTTTGCAGTAAGTGCAGTACCGTTGCTCCACTTCAGGTCTTTCTTCAGTGTAAAGGTATAAGTCAACTTATCATCGGACACTTTGTAGCTTTCTGCCAGTGCCGGCTCCGGTTCATGTTTTGCATTCAGCCTGTATAGTCCTTCTGATACATTGTTCAGAATTGTAAAGGAGTTGCTGTCTGAAGCAGCCCACTGTACTAAAGTCCTAATTTCATTCGTGTCATAGACTGTGATAGTGTCATTCGCTCCTTTACCGGAATCCGTTGTTTTAGTTTTGGAAGTAAAGCCGCAACCGCTAGTACCTATAAGCATGATCATTACCAGGGACACCACAACTAATTTCCAATTTTTCATAATACCCTCTCCCTCTTCATTTTATAATTATTATTTGGTCTATATAGAAAGCATTTGTGGTTTATCATCAATTCCATACTCACATATGCTTTCTATTAAATATAAATAGTGTACTTTAGCTTGGGTCAAGCAGAGTCCTTATCACTATTTATATAGTACCCTAAGAAAGCGGAGCCGATTATTGTAGCATGATTCTCCAAATAAACCTTTCTCTTCAGGCGGGAATGAAGCTCCATTCCCAGCTCTCCATTCTTTCTTAAAAATCCACCAGTCCTGCCTTGATGGTTATCCCACCCAGATCTACTCCTATCAGCATAATCTCACCTTGTATGGCATAAGTATAGATATTTTATTACACATTTCCCTTTCTGATTATCTTTCAATATATTCTTACTAAATGCTTTGCATTAGTTCAATTACATACATCAACTGTTAGTTTGTTTACTTTCCTAACTATCTAATTATAAATTACTATAGATATATATAAAAGTCAACATTAAATCTCAAAAACTTCTCCTTTCCTTAATGCCCAATACCCTTCAAACAGGCGCCTGTTGCTGGCAATTCAATTGCTTAAACTTCACTCTAGTCATATTTGAGTAATTATGACCCAATAATTCATTTTTTACAGCATTGTATTTGGAATTTCATTATGCTATCATTATTATATGCTTACTAAGTTTACTAAGCTTACTAACTTTATATTTAGGTGGTAATGTGAAATGAAACATACTGTTGATCAAACACATATCAGGTCAATAAATCAAAGAGTCATATTGGAGAAAATATACTGCAAACGTCTCATATCCAGAGCAGAGCTTGCACGAGAATTACACATCAGCAAGGCTGCAGTGACAGAGAATATTGCATCATTGTTGTCCAAGGAGATCATCCAGGAAGTCGGGACCGGGGTTTCTATGCCATCTGGCGGCAGAAAGCCTATATTGCTAAAATTCAACAATATTTACAAATACATTGTCGCCATTGAATTGAATTTTGAAGATCCCATCTTTGTACTAGCTAATTTGGATGGAGAAATACTAAATAAGTTTACAATAGATATACCCGAGACCTCACCATATTCTACAAGGCTGGAACATGTACTAAAGGCAGTCAAATTTCTGATTTCCTCCAGCAATCTGGTCAACGACAATCTAGCGATCATCGCAATTTCCTGTCCTGGTATCTATGACCCTGTAAATAGGAGCTTTTTTGCAGACTCTAATTTAGCAAACTGGAACATGGGTGACCTTTCGCAACAGCTAGAATCCTGCTTCAATACCTCTGTACTTGTTGTCAACGATGTAAACTCAGCAGCTTTGGGTGAATTCACCTATGGTGCCGGAAAAGGCTCAAAAAACTTGGTATACATAAGCGGTGGTTTAGGCTTGGGTGCTGGCATAATCCTGAACGGTACCATTTATAAGGGCAGCTCCAATTGTGCGGGAGAAATTTCATTTGAAATAACACTTGACAATGATATGAGCTCTGCACATAAGTATTCCTTCAACAATTTAGGCAGCTCAAGCAAAATAAGTGCTTTGATGGCTAAAGTCAGAAAGGAAGCTCCTAAAAAAACAGCAGATGCATTCGCGGCTTTGGGAAAAAGCCTTGCTACAGCCACCTTTAAAGATCTGATAAAGGTTTGGCAGGGCGGTGACAGCTTCCTTAAACAATGTGTGGAAGACATAGCTGTGATTATCGGCGGTACAATTTCCAATATGGTTTGCCTCTTGAATTGTGATCTGATAATTTTTGGTGGGGAGTATTCTGTTTTTAATTCTCAAATGCTTCCGATACTCAACCGTGTTGTGAAGGAAAACGCTTTCATGCCGGTTAACGTGGTTCCTGCCCTATTGGCAGAAAACTCAGGAATATATGGTCTTTTTTCACTTTCTAAAGATATCATTTTTGATAAGTTGTGCAATTCTGTTCACAGTAAACCATAGGCTATCCCCTACAACTATATCAGCTTGTTTTACAGCTTGCCATACGGCCTCTTATGGGTCTTTTATTTTCAAGTATCAATGACTGTGCTGTTAGTTTAAGCATAAAATATAGCAGGCTTATTCAGATAACTTAAAAAAATTGGATGAGGCTGTTGTAAAGGTGCCAGATTCATCATATAGTCACATGTTAGAATGTGATTTGTGATGTTCCTGACACCTTTACGTTTAGTTATTAAAGTATCACTCTTTTTTAGCTTTTGGATAAAAGCCTCAAAAGCAATGTAAGGCCCTTGATTTCAAGGGCTTTACATTGCTTTGAAATTATAGTGCTTATTTGTTGCTCTTCAATTACATCATAATGTTTTTTTGTATCACATAAGCATATTGAAATCTGGTAATTTTTAGCTCTATCATTTAATTCATCTTTATTTAATCCACAAAACTACATCATCAAGACGGGAAGCGAATTCTTGAAAGTTATCAAGGTATTTATCGAAATCATCATTTCTCGAATGACCAAAATCACCAAACTTTATAAAAGCTTTCTGATAACTTTTTCATATTCTTTTGAATACTTTGCTAACAGACTTGTGGACATACGTCTCTTTTTATTAAATCAATACTTATACCATAATTTAAAGTGAATCTATTATGATTTCGACTTTTCAATTTTATCTCAATATTCTCAATTCTAACAACAGGATTAAAAATTTCTATCTTAGAATTTATTTTTGAGAATCAAGTATAAATAAAGATGCATCTTGATGCATGAACATTTTACTTCCATTATAAAAAGTTTTGGATTGAATATCCCTGTACCCAATTTTAGTCATAATGTCAGTTAGCTTTACTTGATCAAATCCGTTATGAACTATATCAGAAACTATTTCTTCATTTTTATTAAAATCTACGATTAGTAAATGTCCTCCTTCATTTAGAACATTATATAATCTTGATAGAACTAACTCAACATCATTAATGTGGAGTAAAACCTGAGCCATAAAAATATAGTCAGCATGTAAATCCGATTGACCTTCCTTTTCAAAATCAAAGCATAAGGTACCTACATTCTGAATATTAAGATCAGAAATCTTTTGCTTTATTTGATTAATCATGTTTTGGGATGTATCCAGAAAAAGCATAGAATTAAAATCATTTAACAAGTTCATTCCCACAAGACCAGTTCCACACCCAAAATCAATAGCCTTCTTACTTTTGGTGTCAACCAAATATTCACGAATAGCATCTGATGATGCCTTAGCGATTTGGATTCTTTCAGAAGTGTCATATATATTAGCTATCT
>JARDZI010000413.1 GCA_029240935.1 Clostridiales bacterium | reverse complement strand
AAAGAAGGTTCAAACCCACAAAAGGCATTAAATATGGGTACATATGCAAGTTCATTGATAGTAATGGTTGCAGCGTTTTTCTTAAGCCAGTCAATTCTTGGATCTATTCTTCCTTTCTGGGCTATAGTATTTGGTTCAGTAGTAGGACTAATCATTGCAAAGATAACAGAAATTTACACTTCTGGTGATTATAAATATGTAAAAGAAATAGCAGATCAGTCTGAAACAGGTGCTGCTACAACTATAATTAGTGGTTTATCAGTTGGTATGAGATCAACTGCTTATCCAATAATAGTTTTGGCAATTGGAATCATCGGCGCTTATATGATAGCAGGATATACACCAAACGGAATTAATTCTGTAAGAGGTTTGTATGGTATAGCACTTGCAGCAGTTGGTATGTTGTCAACAACAGGTATGACAGTTGCAGTTGATGCTTACGGACCAATATCTGACAATGCCGGTGGTATTGCTGAAATGTGTGAATTACCACATTCAGTAAGAGAAATCACTGACAAGCTGGACTCTGTAGGAAATACTACAGCAGCAATAGGTAAGGGTTTTGCAATCGGTTCAGCAGCACTAACAGCTCTTGCATTATTTGCAGCATACACTCAAGCTGTTGGAATTACATCAATAAGTTTGACAGAACCTACAGTTATTGCAGGTTTGTTCATAGGTGGTATGCTTCCATTCTTGTTCTCAGCAATTACAATGAGTGCTGTTGGTAAAGCTGCATTCTCAATGATTGAAGAAGTAAGAAGACAGTTCAGAGAAATGCCTGGAATAATGGAAGGAACTGTTAAACCAGATTATAGAAGATGCGTTGATATATCTACAGCAGCAGCTTTAAAAGAAATGGTAGTTCCGGGTCTTTTAGCTGTTATAGTTCCATTAATAGTTGGTATGTTATTAGGAACTGAAGCTCTTGGAGGATTACAAGCAGGTGCTTTGGTAACAGGTGTATTGATGGCTATATTCATGTCAAACGCAGGTGGAGCATGGGATAATGCTAAGAAATATATCGAAGGCGGCACTCACGGCGGAAAAGGCAGCCCAGCACATAAAGCTGCAGTTGTTGGTGATACAGTAGGAGATCCTTTCAAAGATACATCTGGACCTTCAATCAACATATTAATCAAATTAATGACAGTTGTTTCTCTTGTATTCGGACCTGTTATAGCACAATACGGCGGAATACTATTAAATTTATTCTAATTAGATAATCAAAAGACTTCTCATTATGAGGGGTCTTTTTTGTTGCAGTTTTGTATTAATTGGCATATAATAGTAATGACGATTGGAGAACGATTGGTGAATAATTGTATGATCACTATTGTGTCGTTCTATTAATATGCAGAATATTATTGAAGGGATTGATTGCTCAGCAATGCACATTAATATTGACGGATTAAGTATAAACTATGTAGATGAAGGAAGCGGAAATACAGTATTGCTGCTCCATGGCTGGGGTGGAAGCATCCAGACTATGAAGCCAATAGCAAATATTCTAAAAGATAAGTGCAGAGTTATAACTTTAGATCTTCCAGGATTCGGTGAAAGCAGTATACCGGAAAGACCCTGGAACTCATTTGATTATGCTGAGTGTATTAAAAAGTTTGTAGATGCTTTGGAAATAAAAAGTATTGTTTTGTTTGGTCATTCACATGGTGGCAGAATTTCAATTATTCTATCCAGTAAATATAACTTTGTTAGAAAACTTGTTTTAATAGACAGCGCAGGAATCATACCAAAAAGGAAACTAAAATATTACATAAAGATATATACTTTTAAATTATTAAAGAAATTTTACACATTTTTTTCATTAGGAAATAAGGAAGAAAAACTTGAGAGATTTTATAAAAAATATGGCTCAAATGATTATGTTGACTCACAGGGTGTCATGCGTCAAACCATGGTAAAGGTTATAAATGATAATTTACTCAACTTGCTACCGGATATTAAGGTGCCTTCATTGTTGATTTGGGGTGAAAACGATCAGGATACTCCTGTTTATATGGGAAAAATTATGGAAGAAAAAATCTATGACAGCGGTTTGATAATATTGAAGGATGCAGGACATTATTCATACATAGACGGTTATGAACAATTTAAAGCTGTAATATCAGTGTTTTTAAAAGACGAATTCAATAATTAGGAGTGGAAAAATGCAATCACTAATTACATTATTTTCAGCATGCTGGCTTATTCTGTGTGCTAATAAACTTAAATACAGTCTGCATATGCTTCAAATTGAAGGTTATAAAACTGAGAAATATTTAGATTGGATGAATACTCATAAGGATAAAGTTTATACACAAAAGGATAGAATTTATACTGTATTATTGATAATCAACTCTGTATTTTTTTTACTGACAACTACGTCTGGTGAAATGAAGAACCTGAATCTTCATGCAATTGTAAGTTCATTATTTACTTCAATATTGCTAATAGTAAGCTATAAGACTAAATATGAATCTAAGAAACCTCTTGTTATGACTAAAAGAGCTAAAAGACTTATTCTAATAGCAATACTCTTAGTATTGATTGACTTTGCGATTGTAATAGGCTTAGTTAACATGGTTTCAGGAGACATTGTAAAATATTTTCCTCTTTGGTCAGGAATTTTAGCAGTAGTATATTTATTTAGTTCATATTATATACTAGGGGCAAATTTTATTGCTAAACCAATTGAGAAAAACATAAATAAAAAATTTTTTGATAAAGCATCAACAAAAATAAAAAACATGGATGGGGCATTAATTTCAGTTGGAATTACAGGAAGCTACGGTAAAACAAGCACGAAATTTGCAGCAGCGACTATAATTAAAGAAAAATTTAATGTATTAATCACTCCTGAAAGCTACAATACGCCTATGGGTATCAGCAAAATTATAAATGATAAATTAACTGATGAACATGATGTTTTCATCGCTGAGCTGGGTGCTACAAAGGTAGGCGATATTGATGAGGTTGCTGCACTAACAAATCCCAAAATAGGAATCTTAACTTCCATAGG
>JARDZI010000069.1 GCA_029240935.1 Clostridiales bacterium | reverse complement strand
ATTGGAGAAATTGTTGTAAATACACCTTCACCAGCAATTGCCAATGCGGTTTTCAATGCTTCAGGTGTAAGAGTAACAACTCTCCCCATAACTTCAGAAAAAGTGTTTATGGGAATGTACTCAAAGTGATAACCAAGGGTATTGTAGTGCTAGAAATACTTTCACAGCTGAAGAAAAAGATATGTTAATAGATACTATAACAAGTGTAGCAATATCACTTCAAGATGCTCACTCTTTTTCCTTTCAGCTTTTAAAGAAGCTTAGTAAGTGAGAGGAAAAGTAAAATAATAAATATTTTATAAAACATTCCTAAAACATCCCTAAATTGTATGAAAATCATAGTGGTTTGATATATAAAACAAGGTCAGCAAAATGCTGGCCTTGTTTATTACCGTGAGTTTGTTATAAAAGACATTTCTATTTCTAACTTTTAAAAGAATATATTCCATTCTGGATGAACACTTTTATTTTACTCTATTATTAAAAGCAGCAGACCTAGGCGGAATTAAGTAGGGGTTTATTTTAAAGTACAAAATAATTAAAAAAATGACATAAATATTAAATTTTCGACAAATATTTGACTGTTTACTCAGTAAAATTATATAATAGTGAAAAAGTAATGTGAAAAAAATCTCTATAATGAAATAAAAAAACAATATTACTTATAAATTAGCGCGTAACTATATGAAGATAAATTGCTTTTTAAACTCAATACTACTCTCAATACTATTCTTAATAATACTTTTAATATAAATATTCTAAGTTTTATAGTCAAAAATGGAGAGGAGTTTACGCATGAAAAACCAAGAAACAGCAACAGAAAAAAGACCAACGTCAAACCTAAATTATGAGGTATCTGACAAACCTGGAATTCTAACATCAGTACTTTTAGGATTTCAAAACATTTTGACAGCATTTAGTGGGATAATTGCTGTTCCATTGATAATTGCTGGAATCGCAGGAAGTGGTGTTGCAGATACAGCATATATGGTATCAGCGGCATTACTTGCATCAGGTATTTCTTCAATTATTCAATCCAGGGGATTTGGACCAAAAAAGTTCCGCGTAGGTGTTGGTCTTCCAACAGTTATGGGAACAGATTTTGGATTTGTTCCACCAGCTAATACAGTTATTAATACAATGGGTGGAGGATTACCTGGTTACTTTGGTGCATCAATATTAGGTGCAGTACTCGAATTTATACTGAGCTTTTTCGTTAAACCATTGATGAAAATATTTACACCAGTTGTAACTGGAACAGTTATCACTCTCATGGGTATGTCTATGATGCCTGTAGCCTTTGACTGGGTAGGTGGTGGATTTGGTAATCCGAATTATGGGGATCCAAAATTCGTAGCTGTTGCGATGATCGTATTTATAGTAATATTGCTTTTAAATCGATATGCAAAGGGCATGCTCAATACTGCAGCAGTTATGATTGGAATTGTTGTAGGTTATCTTATCAGTATTCCAATGGGACTTGTAGACTTTTCACAGGTAGCAGGCGCTAGTTGGGTACAGTTACCTCAGATAGCACGTTTCGGTATTGATTTTAATCCAAAGTTTGTTGTACCATTCATTGCTGGATATTTAGTTACAGTAATTGAGACTGTGGGAGTTATGGAAACCCTTGGGGAAGTTACAGGATCGAAACTTACTGAAAATGATATCGTTGCAGGAGTAAGGGGAGACGCAGTTAGTTCCTTTGTTAGTCCATTCCTTGGTTCAGGACCTGCTCAGACCTTCAGTCAGAATGTTGGCTTGATACCTCTTACAAAATGTGCATCTAAATTTGTTGCAGTTGTTACAGGAGTATTGCTTATTCTTATGAGTCTTTTTCCTAAATTTTCAACAATAGTTTCCATTATGCCTTCAGCTGTACTTGGTGGAGCTGGAATACTGATGTTTGGTACTGTGGCTGTTTCTGGTATTAAGACTCTATCAAAAGTAAAATTTACAAATAGAAATCTATTAATCATTGCAAGTTCAATAGGAATAGGCTTAGGAGTTACTTTCAGACCTGATGTTGTTGCCAAGCTTCCTGGAATTTTAAGCAGTCTCTTTGGATCAGGAATATCAGCTGGTACAATTGTGGCATTGGTTTTGAGTTTGATTCTGAAAGATGATTCAACTGAACCTGAAGTTAATTAACCGATGAACAACAATGTTGTCGACTTAAGAGGTTCTCATTATAATTATAAATTATTTAATCTTTTTGCTAAAAATGTGAATTGATAAACAAATGGGAGTGTTGCAAAACTACTTTTAAAGTAGTTTTGCAACACTCCTTTCACATTACCCCACAATTATGTCTTACTATCAGATCATCAAGATTGACAGTTGATAGAGTAATTTGTATAATTAATCTAGTATAAAGAAACTTAATTTTAAGAAAGGGCAAGGTATTTGCAAATATGAGAATATAATTCACTTTAAAGATTGCTATAAAATGAGAACAGATATAAGACCTCTTTTAACCTTGAGTGAAGGTTTTATTGTTATTCATTTTATTTAAATTTATGAGTGGATAGTATTTTTGCTGTGGATAGCTTGTTTATATATTATATTTATCTTAATGAAGAAATTTACATTTGTACAGGATGGATCCTTTTATTGTATCCTGTTATTGTTCTGTAGATCATTCATAAAGCTATTATATTCATGGAATGCTATCCTCTCTAAGAATAGGGAGGATTTTTTATGTTATTAATTGAATGTGATAAAATCAAAAAATATTTTGGTAATCGATTGGTCCTAGAGTTAGATCACTTGGAAATCTATTCAGAGGATCGAATAGGAATTGTAGGAAGAAATGGGGTAGGTAAAACTACCTTGATTAATATATTGAGTCAACGACTAATGCCTGATGAAGGCTGGGTAAAATTATATGGAAGAAGCGGATATATATCACAATTAGAACCGCCAAATAGAAAAAACATAAATGGTGAATTGGCTTCGAAATTTGGCGTTGAAGTGACCTGGAATGATTATATGAGCGGGGGAGAAAAGACAAGATTTAAGTTAGCAGAGGCTTTGGAGAATGACAGTGTGATGATATTTGCAGACGAACCAACCAGTAATGTGGATATGGAAGGCATTGAGTTGATGACAGAAAAGTTTGGAGAATATAAAGGAACCCTGGTTGTCATTTCCCATGATAGATGGTTTTTAGATAAGCTTTGTAACCAGATTCTAGAGATAGAAGATGGTAAAATTAAAATCTACAAGGGGAATTATAGCGCTTATAGGGAGCAGAAGACCAGAGAAAAAGAAAGAGCACAATTTGAGTATGAAGAATACTCAAAAGAGAAGAAACGACTTGAAGGGGTTATCCAAAGCACAAAACAAACAGTGAAAAGCATAAGAAAAACTCCTAAAAGGATGGGGAACTCAGAAGCCAGGCTTCATAAAATGGGAGGACAAAAGGCAAAGGCGAATCTCGAACGTGCAGTTAAAAATGTTGAAAGACGAATTGAACATCTGGATATCAAAGAAAAACCGAAAGAACAACTGGGAATCAAGCTAGATGTTATGGAGTATAATAGGCTCTATAGCAAAATTATTATAGAAGGAAAGAATATAAATAAAGGGTTTGAGGATAAAATCATATTTAAAAATGCAGGGTTCACTATTCTTAATAGTTCTAAGGTTGCATTAATTGGTCCTAATGGTTGTGGCAAAACCACCTTGATTAAAATGATTATGGGAAATGATGATGTAATAAGGGTTGCCCAAGGAGCAAAGATTGGCTACTTTAGTCAGGATCTGGATATATTGAATAGGAATGAAAGTATAATAGAAAACGTAATGGAAAGCAGCATTTATCCTGAGAGCTTTGTAAGGCTATTGCTTGCTAGATTGCTGTTTAAAGGAGAAACTGTATATAAAAAAATTGATATATTAAGTGGAGGAGAACGAGTAAAGGTTTCTTTTGCAAAGATATTATTGGAAGATATTAATTTGATGATATTAGATGAACCAACGAACTATATGGATATTGATGCTCTTGAAGTTATAGAAGAAACTCTTAGGGAATATGATCGAACATTATTCTTTGTATCTCATGATAGAAATTTTGTTGATGGGGTTGCAGATCATATTATGATTATTGAAGATCAAAAAATAAAAATGTTTGAAGGAAATTACACTGAATATTTGGAAAGAAATAAACCAAAGGATTATAATAAAGAGGAGGTTGAAAAGCAGCTAGCAATATTAAATAATAGTCTCTCAGAAGTCATAGGAAGATTATCGATGCCATCCAAAAAAGATGATGTAGAAGTATTGAATCGGGAGTATTATGAAATATTAGGGGAAATAAAGAGGCTTAAGAGTAGGTAGATAATATTAATGATGATCAGCTTGCAAATTTGCAAAAAAATAGTAAAGGCACATCAGTTGTATAGATTGATGTGTCTTTTAATGCATCTTTACCTGAATTATATGAAGTTTTCTATAATGATGGTTATGTTTTTCTGATTTGTTTATATATTCTAGTTAGTTGAATAACTTCCATATTATTGAGCAAAATAATAGTATTAATATTTTTGAATGGGAGTGTTACAATGAAAGCATTTGGAATGACAGGAGAAAAGGTTAAAGAATCAGGAGTATACCGAAATTCCTTTGGAAAGGAGATATCACTTGAAGCAGGAAAATATTTTCCAACCTGCCCAAAGGAAGGAAAAAACATTAAATGGGAAATTGATGATCCTAGCTAAACCCAATATTGAGATAGAATAGGTAGTACAGAAGATAAGCATTGTTCTGGTATAGAAACCTATGAAAAAGGTATGCATCAGATTAACCTTTGAGCTTGAATAATTTTAGTTTTCTCGAAATAAATTGACAAAGGTGTTTATTCTCTATACAATTAAGTTAAGTAAATAGAGGGTTAAGCGGGTTCCTGCTATAATGGAAGGTTTATTGGTAAAGGGGTAAGATTTATTAATCTTGCCTTTTTTTATTGCACAAAATTTGAACAATGAAGTAAGATTAATAGAAGCATGAGGTAGTATACCTGTATATGTTACTAACAAATCATAAGAATTTGATGATTTTCAACATGTTAGTATTATAAATAAAATTTATTGGGAAATGGGGATCTATACATGAAAAAAATTCAAAAATTTGGTGAGTGGGCATATGTTTGTGGCAATATTTTTGTAGCCATTGGAGTTGGCATGATTACTAAGGCGGATTTGGGCATGTCTATGGTTGCTGCGCCAGCATATTTAATCTCTCTGAAAGTAAACTTTCTTACCTTTGGTATGGCAGAATATGTGTTCCAAGGTTTTCTGCTTCTTGTATTTTGCATAGTGGTTCGTAAGTTTTCATGGAAATACCTTTTATCCTTTATTACTGCTTTGATTTATGGTGGATTTCTGGATTTAGTACTGTTGATTATGGAAAATATAAATCCTGTAACATATCTTTCAAGAGCAACCTTCTTCGCAGGTGGTATGTTGATTGCAGGCACGGGTATTGCATTTTTCTTTCATACCTATCTTCCTTTAGGAGTATACGAATTGTTTGTTAAAGGGATTTCGGAACATTATAATATAAATACTAGCAAGTTTAAGATTGTATATGATTACAGCAGTTGTGTATTAGCTTTAGCAATGACTTTTTTATTCTTTGGCAAGATACAGGGCATAGGTTGGGGTACTGTGATTTCTGCACTAATAAACGGTATATTGATTGGATGCATAAGCAAGATCTTAGAGAAATATATAGATTTCTCGCCAGCAACAAATTGGTATAAATTTTTTAGAGTTTAAATAAAGAAAAAAATTAAATATAAAAATTAGCTTCTAATAGTGCTTGCCTAATTTATTGCAACAAATTCAATAAAAATTGAATTTGTTATAAGCAGGTTAATAATATATAATGTCATTATTATGAAATACGAAAAGAGATGTAGTTATGGAAAATACTAAAAAAGGTGCAAAAATAAAAGTATTAAAGGATGGGCCTTATCTTGTAACAGGTAATGTCCCTTTGACTATGAAAGTAATAGTACCAAAAGGAAAGGGATATGAATTTAAGGATGGATGCAGCCTTCCCCAGTCTGAAGAATATGCACTATGTCGCTGCGGGAGGTCAAAAAATCCACCATTCTGTGATGGTTCCCATGAAAAAGCAGGCTTTATAGGTAAAGAAACTGCTTCAAATGCTAAATATATGGACAGGGCTGAAGTGCTTGAAGGTCCGGAGATTGATCTTTTGGATGATAATAGGTGCGCTTTTGCCCGGTTCTGTCATAGAAATAAAGGAAATGTTTGGGAACTTACAGAAAACTCAGATGATGAAGAATGTAAAAAAGAAGCAATAAAAGCAGCAAGTGATTGTCCAGCAGGAAGATTAGTTGCAGTGGACAAAACAGGAAAGGTTATTGAACCAGAATATGAACCATCCATCGATATAATTCAGGATCCCCAAAAGGGAGTAAGTGGTGGAATTTTTGTTAAGGGAAATATTCCTATTGAGTCTTCAGATGGTCATACATATGAAGTAAGAAACAGAGTAGTATTGTGTCGCTGTGGAAAATCAACAAACAAGCCCTTTTGCGATGCTACACATGTGTCAATAAAATTCTCAGATGAGAAATAGGTTAAGCTTATTGAAGTTATTTAAGCCCTCAAGTGCATAATATATACACTTGAGGGCTTTGCTGTTTTGAAAGTTAGTTGAGCTGGATTTTGATATCCGGTTCTTCCCCTCAAAGCTCTTACAACTCAAGGTACTAATTATTTACTACATTGACAATTAAAATAATATAAAACATAATAGAAGCATATAGGATAATTATGGAAAAAATAATTGGTGGTCATTGTCAATATTTTTATTATGGCTACCGGTACTCTTATTAGAAATAATTTATAAGGTGAGTGAGAGTATGAGCAAACAAATTATAATAAAAGTATGTTGTCTCTTTTTAATAATTTTCAGTCTGGACTCATGTAAAGGTGACCCAATAACTGAGCCTAAAATGACTGAAAACAACTCAACACAGACTCAAACACTAGAATCTTCAACCACACCTGTTAAACCAGCTTTTCCCCAGTATTTTTTCTTTTATGGTACCTTAATGGGAGGCTTTGTTGATAATGAATGGAAATCTATTTGTAGCACTGATGAACAAAATGCTGATGCTACAGATTTTTATGTAAAAGACATTCTTGCACAGGATAAATATTATATTTATCAACACAGGAAATCTGTTGGTGTATCAAATCAGGTTCTATGGGCAACAACTGAGGATGGTCTTGGTAGTTTTGAAGGTGATGAGGTATCAAAAAAGCTTGCAAAATATAGTGAATTTTATAATACCACTGAAGGATACTCAGGCTTCGATCGAACATTTAATTTGCCTGTAAAAGTAGGTGAAGAGTTATCAGATTTAAAGATACCTGACTACTCATTTTCCACTGAATTTGTGGTTGATAATAAAGTAATATTCGAATATGAGTTAGCTACTAATCGTGATATACAGCCATTCCCAAGGAGAATTAATGATAGTTTAGAAGCTACTGATGAAGGAATACAGGCCTTAATCGATTTGTTTGGGGAAAACCAAATGGAGAACACTGCTCCAAATTTCACAAAATGCTTGAAAAGTGATTTCGATAATGATGGAAATGAGGAGTATTTGATGTTAGCAGACTCCTGTCAATCAGAATTGGGGTATCCTCTTCTTAGTGGTAATGGTAAGATGGATCGTCTTGGAATATTTAGTGCTATATTTTATCAGGAGGATGATGGCAGTATTCAGACCCTCTATAGTGACCTACGCCCATACAAAGGAGACTTTAAAGCAGATAAGGATAAAAATATGGAACTTATGGGTCCAGATTATTCTACAAGAATTGATTTATTAACTGTAGCAGATTTAAACTCTGATGGGGTTTATGAAATTGGAGTAAAAAAAAGCGAGTGGGAAAATGGGTTTTACCTGACATATGCCATAAATGGCAAAGGTGAATATGAGGTTGTTATGCGCTCGAATTGGGGTATGTAAATAAGATTAGCTATGAAATAAATCGACACTGATTAATCCACATAAAAATAAGGTCAGTAAATATACTGACCTTATTTTTATGTGGAGCTATTATCCATTTCACTATAGGTAACTATAAATGAATCAACAATTACTCGCTGCGTAATGCCTCAACCGGGTCCTTTTTTGAAGCCATCTTGGCAGGAATGTGACCACCAAGAATTGTTAGAACTGTGCTGATTATAACAAGTATTATAGCATGTGTTATTTTTAGATTTGCAACTCGATTAAGCTCGGTAACCTTATAAAGAATAGCATTAATTGGTATAGTCAGAAGCCATGCAATCCCGATTCCTAGAACACCTGAGAACACACCCAAAATACAGGTTTCAGCATCAAATACTCGAGTAATGTCTTTCTTTCTTGCACCTAGTGCACGTAGAATACCAATCTCCTTAGTACGCTCTAGTACAGAAGTGTATGTAATAATACAAATCATAATCAAACTGACAACGAGGGAGATGGCAGCAAATGCAATTAATACAATCGTGATCCCATCCATAATACCACCTGTCATCTCTGACATTGTGCCTGCTAAATCAGTATATATGATTTGATCCTTAATATCCTTGTTATTATTATAAGCATCAAGATAAGCAGTAACCATATCCTTATCATTAAAATTGTCAGGATACACCATAACCATAAATGGAGTAGCATTTCCACCAAGATAGGATAAAAAGGATGCCTTTGTTTTTTCATCCAAATCTTCCATACTCATTATGTTTTTATCGCTCAATTCCTGTGCAATGACAATATCAGAATTTACAGCATTGTCAATTACCATTTGTGACAACTCATCGCTGTATGCAATTCCAGATCCAAGAATCCCAATTTTAACATCCCGCTTTTGACGTACAACTCCCACTATTTTTACAGTAATATTTTCCTCAGAAGTATACATGGAAGCATAATCGTCACCTGGAAGATATGTACCAAACTCTGTTTTAACATAGTAATCATCGTTGGATATAATTTTAAATTCTGTGCCAACAATATCAGTAAACTTAATACTTTTAATGTTTTCGGTATCAAAACCCATGCCTTTTAAGGTATTAAAATCAATACGATTCTTAGAATCTATTACAAGAACCAGATCCTTAGCACTTTGTGGATATTCTCCTGATAGCAATTCATAATTTTTTGAAAGGTAGGATTCATCTCCCTCCTTTAACTGCTTAGGATAGGAAGAAAGTCCAACCCCCTCCATGCTTGTCATGTTTGCTGTGCCCATACCACCTGCCATAGACGAAGAAGAGTTGTTAATAGAAACAGATGTAATAGTACCATTTACATTACGGAGCGTATTCATGCCAACAATACGAGTGTATCCAATGCCATTACATATTTCTGGATCAATCTGGTTCAGATAATTTATGTACTCATCTGTAAAAATATTTGTGTGTACAATGGTTGTTGCAGCTGGATCATAAAGATAAACTTCATTAGAATTAGCATACTCTGAGGTACCCATCATCTTATCTTTCATATCATCCTGCATGCTCGCAATATTTTCTGCATTCATCTGTGCTGTCGATTGAGATATTATAATTGGAAACTCAGACATAGCATCACTTTGGAAAGAATCAATCTGAGTTCGAAACCCAGTGGAAAGACTTAGTATAACTGCAATGCCAATAATTCCAATACTGGAGGCTAATGCAGTTAAAAAGGTTCTTCCTTTTTTTGTCCTAATATTATTAAAAGAGAGATTTAACGCAGTTAAAAAGCTCATACTTGTTTTCTTTAAATTAAAGCCCTCTGGTTTTGGCATTTCCTGATGAGGATGGCTGTCGGAAATAATCTTACCATCATTGAAACGAATAATTCTGTCTGCATATTTTTCTGCTATATCAGGGTTATGAGTGACCATAATGACTAAACGATCCTTTGCCAATTCCTTTATTAAATCCATTATCTGAAGGCTGGTGGTAGTATCTAATGCACCTGTAGGTTCGTCGCAAAGCAGTATTTCTGGATTATTGGCAAGTGCTCTAGCAATGGCAACACGTTGCATTTGCCCACCTGATAACTGATTTGGCTTTTTGTGCAGATGGTCTTTAAGTCCAACCTGCTCTAAAACCTCAATGGCTCTTCTGTGCTTTTCCTCTGAGGAAATTCCGCTTAAGGTCATGCCAAGCTCAACATTGGCAACGATGCTGAGATGCATAATAAGATTATAGCTTTGGAACACAAAGCCTACTGAATTGTTGCGATAAGCATCCCAATCTTCATCTTTAAAATCTGATGTCTTTTTCCCCTTGATAATTAATTCCCCAGAATCATAGCGGTCAAGACCACCTATGATATTTAAGCAGGTGGTCTTGCCAGAGCCGCATGTGCCGAGAATTGCAACGAACTCTCTTTGTCTAAAGGCAACACTAATATCGTCAAGAGCCCTGGTTTCAATATCTCCAACATGATATGTCTTTTTTATATTTTTAAATTCAAGCATCTTATTTTACTCCTTATTTTTCGTGAAGCGACCTCTTAACAATTCTAGCTTCTTACGATATTTTTGTTTTGCTTTTTCATAGTCCGAAATATTCAAAAATACTTCTACAGTAGCATCCTTGAAGATTGAATCATTTGAACAAAAAATAGTGGGCAATATATTTAATAAAGACATATTGCCTGCTCAGTCTTTTATATTTTATTTAGGTATTCTCCATACCCCTCTGCTTCCATTTTGCTCTTTGATATAAATCTTAGTGCTGCAGAGTTTATGCAGTATCTAAGACCGCCCATATCCCTTGGGCCATCTTCAAATACATGACCAAGGTGTGAATCCGAACTGGTACTTCTCACTTCATTTCTTATCATTCCATGGGTGAAATCATCCAAATCACGGATAAAGGAACTACTAATCGGTTTAGAAAATGCAGGCCAACCACATCCAGATTCGAATTTGTCCCTTGAGGAAAAAAGTGGCTTTCCACTTACAATATCCACATAAATGCCTTCCTCAAAATTATCAAAATATTTGTTGCTAAAGGGAGGTTCTGTTCCATTTTCCTGTGTAACCATATATTGCATTGGAGTAAGCTTCTTTTTAAGCTCAGACTCATCATAAATGTTTGATTTCCGGCTTTTTTCAATGAAAGCCTGCCTTCCAGAACCCTTGTAATACATTTTATACCTCATTGGGTTTTTCTTATAGTAATCCTGATGATACTCCTCTGCGGTATAAAAGGGAACTGCAGGTTTTAGGGCTGTGGCTATAGGTTTATTAAACTTGCCACTTTTGCTTAATTCGTCAAAATACTTTTCTGCAATATTTTTCTGATTTTCATTATGATAAAACACAGCTGTTTTATAACTTTCTCCTCTGTCATGAAATTGTCCACCTGCATCAGTTGGATCAATACTCATAAAGAAGATCTCTACAAGCTCCCTATAGTTTACAATATCTTCGTTGTATGTAATTTGGACTGCTTCAAGGTGTCCTGTGAAGCCTTCTGTAACCAGTTCATAAGTAGGATTGACCACATTTCCACCCGTATACCCTGATATTACTTTTATAACTCCATCGATACTGTCAAATGGTTTAACCATGCACCAAAAGCATCCACCTGCAAAGGTTGCTTTGTTTATATTTTTCATATAATCACCTTCCTATAAAGGTCTAACTACTTTTTATTTTATCATATATAATTAAATAAGATTCAATATAAGACTATAACAGATTTCTTTTACATATTTTTATCATACAATTAGAATATATGCATAAGTAAAAGAGAGATTTTATGGGAACATGAAAAAGCTTTAGAGGAAAGATTATTGGATCATGGACTTTTGTAATAGGATGGAGGATAAAAAGAAATGTTTTTTACTGAAATAAAAAAAATTCTAGACAAACTACATGGGAAAATTGGAGTATACTATAAGGATTTAACATCAGGTAAATCCTTCGGATTTAATGAAAATGAAGGATTCCTAGCAGCCAGCGTAATTAAGTTACCAATACTAGTTGCAGTATTGCATGAGATTAATAATGGGGGACTTAGGAAGGATGATATCATAAAATTATCAACTGATGATAAAGTACCTGGTTGCGGAGCACTTGCACATATGCATAGTGGACTGGATGTAACAATAAAGGATCTTTATAAATTAATGATTATACTTAGTGATAATACAGCAACAAATATGCTAATAAAAGTTCTAGGAATTCAAAATATTAACTCTATAATGAAAGAATTTGGATTAAATACAACAAAATTAAATAGATTTCTATTTGATGATGAGCAGCAAATGAAGGGTATTGAAAATTATTTTAGTCCATCTGAAATTGGTGTTTTATTAGAGGATGTATATAGAAAAAAAATAATCTCACAGGATATTTGCCAAGAAATTGAAGAAATTCTTAAGCTACAACAAATAAATTCCAAGATACCTTATTTAATTCCAGATAATATTGAAATAGCACATAAAACTGGAGAGGATGAAGGAATAACTCATGATGTAGGAATAGTGTATAGTAAAAACCCATTCATTCTTTGCTTCGCAGCAAATAACACTGATGTCGTTATTGCAGAGGAGGCAATGAGAAAAATTTCTCTAATGTGCTATGGAAACTCTTTGCTATGAGGTACTTACACCAGTTTTGAGAGGTCAAGTTTACTGGGGAAAGGAGAATAATTATACCATTCTGACAGAACAGATGCTATTCATATGTAGGTTATAGCTTTAGCTGAAAAGATTATAGCTCTTAGTGAAGAAGGTATAGAAGACAATTTAGATCCAAAATGCTTAGCAGTTTTTAAACAAGCAAAAAATGAAGCTTGGATTATAAAGCAAAGATCAAAGACTGAACTTGCAGGACATATGAATTTAGGTAAGTGGTAAAATATAAGAATAATATACTTACATGGTTCAAAATAAAAATTGGGAATGAATTAATTTGTTATTTAAACTGAAATAGAAATTGAAGGATTTAGAGGCTTTTAGCCTCTTTTTATTTGTTAAAAACAGAATGACTTTACATAGTTACCTAATTAAAAGGGCAGGAATATAAGTTCATTAGTATATTGCTTATAT
>JARDZI010000412.1 GCA_029240935.1 Clostridiales bacterium | reverse complement strand
GATTTCTTTCTAATTTCCTCCCCTTTTCTATGGATACATGGATTAAAGTTATTAGTGAGAATGTTCCTAAAAACACTATTAATATAAATATTGATGGGTTCAACAAGGGAAAGCTATACAAGGAGTGAATATAAAATGGGTGGTTTTTAAAAACCACCCATTTTATATATAATTAATTATTCAGCTATGTCCTCTTTAAATCCAATTTCCTTTAATGTTCCAGAAAGTTCTTTTGAAGTATTTATAAAAACTATTTCACACCCCATAGATTGTTCCTTTTCTAATACCATTCTTATCAAAGTAGAATAAATTCCCTGTTTATTTTGTGGCTGTTTTGTGGAATACAAGCAAATACTTCCACTCCAATCATCTATTTTCTGCACAGCAATGGTGGAAATTGGTTCCCCATTAAGTATTCCCATATATAGATTAAAAGGATACTTTTCTGAAGAAACTACTCTATTAAGTAGACCCTCCAGCTCTTCTTCCCTATGGTGAGGTAAGTCATAGCTGCTAGCTGAAATTTTACACCATAAATTTCTCTGTTCTATATCATTAACCTTGTCAATCTTAAAGCTTGGTATTTCACCCTTATCTTCTTTCATATTCATTATGAACAGATGCATTCCTATTGTATTTATGGAACTTGTCAATGCCTCCCCAAACATTTCATCCATTTTTACTTTCCTGAAAGCCTCAATTAATTTATCTCTACTTTCCTTGCTGCCCTCAATTATCTCCTTAGGAGTTCCAACAATAAATCCAAACCAGTCACAGCTTTCACCTTTTACAAATCCACATTTTAAAGCAAGACCTGGAGACATTTTGTTTAATATATTTATCTGAAGGAAAGGCTTCTTACCCATTTTTATAATCTTTGAAGTCAAGTCCAGGGTTACATCAACTGCATATCCCTTATTCCTATACTCATCCTTTGTATGCATAACTCCCATTGAATTATCATTATGTACTAATACCCAGCTTGAGATTTCCTTTCCATTATATATTGCAGAGGAAGGTCTATTTTGTATATCTTTTTTTATATGCTCCAATGAGTCTTCATTTCTATATGTATATAACCTATCAATTATTTCAGCATCCTCTACTTTGACACTGCTAACTGTATTTTTTATTAATTTTTGAGAGCATATTGCTTCTGGAAAATAATAAATTTCACAACAGCTTTCCCAGTTAT
The DNA here is from genome assembly GCA_029240935.1 of Clostridiales bacterium. Lineage (GTDB taxonomy): Bacteria > Bacillota > Clostridia > Clostridiales > Caloramatoraceae > JARDZI01. The sequence goes on along the minus strand of JARDZI010000412.1, from coordinate 1,828 downwards.
TTTCAAATCTGCCTCTAATTTTTTTGGCTATTGGCTTGTACAAACCAGAAAAACCATACCAACCTGGTTTATTAAAAAATTCTTCAATTACCTTCTCAATAAAGATGTCATTTTCTGTATACATGTAATGAAAATAACTAAGGCGAACGAGTACACCTGTAGGATTTTTCAAATCATCCACATATATTTCTGCACCTGGTTCATTTTCAATAATGCCAATAATATTTAAGTTAATAATCAAATTTTCTTCAAGAAACCTAAATACAATTTCTAAATCACTTGCTTTTTTAAGCATTATATCACCTTTTCCTTCCACCTATTTCTATTGAAGTATATGGATATTATTAATGCTTCAACTATCACAGATAATGCTATGGCTGCCCAAACACCATTTATTCCAAGATTAAGAAATTTTGATAGATAATATGCAGAAGCAAGTTTAACCACAACATTGGCAACTAATGAAGATATCATAGGTGGAAAGGTATCACCCGCTCCTTGAAAAACTCCGCCATAAATTGTGGGGTAAATTACAAATATGACTCCTAAATAAACAATTCTTAAATATTGTACCCCAATTGCTACTACAGCTGCATCTCTTAAGAATATTTTCATTATAAATCCTGGGAATATTAAGTATGGTATAGAAAAAAGGATCATATTAATTATTGCTAATTTCATGCCTTCCTTAATAATCCTGTCACAGCCATCAATATCGCCTTTTCCAAGGCTTTGTCCAACCATTATGGATATAGCTGTTGAAAGCCCTACCAAAAATATAAATGTATAATTGAACAATTGTCCACCTATACCAAAGGCAGCAGTACCAGAATCACCACCAACCTCTAAAACAAGCCTAAACATTAATAATCCTGTAATGGGACGTGCAATTTGCTGAATACATGCCCATGAGCCTATTTTTAGTATTCTAATAGCATCATCAAATTGAATTCTTAGACAACTAATAAAATCACTAATACTTGAATTATATATTTTCTTTATCAACACCATATTAATAGCTAAAAATGAAAAGATAGTAGATATAACAGTTGCAATCGCTGCTCCTTTTATTCCCATACCCATTGGAAACATAAATAAATAATCTAGTACAATGTTTATAATATTGGATAATCCAAATACAAAAAGAGGTGTTTTAGTATCTCCTATTGCTTGAAGGGTTGTCCTTAATGTGGAATTTAAGAATACAAATACTGTACCAAGTAAAATCACTGATAGGTATTCACTTGTTAATTTAATCATACCCGGCTCGGGATTATACATAAGCCTTATAATATCTTCATTAAAATAATAGCAAAGAATGCTTAAAATTCCTCCTATTACCAATGTTAGTATAAGTGTTTCCCCATTAAACCTCTTTACGGCATTAAGATTCCCTTCTCCATAGCTTCTAGCTATAAGAGCGATGGCCCCTGCAGACACAAGGGATGACATAACAAAAACTACCCCTGAGGCTGTATTACCAAGAGAAGCTGCAGCCGCTTGGCTTGTACCTAGACTTGATATAAACATCATATCTACTGTTCCTAGGAGACTTTGAAGAATCATCCCTACCATTACTGGCCAGGATAATTGAAAAATCCTACTAAATTCCTCCTTTGAATTTATCTTGAAAATATTGAATACTTGTTTTGTCATTATTTTTCCTCCTAGAACAAACTTATTCTATGGACATTTATTTATATATTTAATACAGATAATTAAGTTTTCTTTAGACTTTAAAGCATTATAAATTATAATAGGAGGGTACTATGTATTTTGTACATTAGTACCCTGATTATTTTATAAATAAAGATTTTTAATTGTATCC
>JARDZI010000411.1 GCA_029240935.1 Clostridiales bacterium | reverse complement strand
TATAAACTCAAAATAGTCCCTATAATCCCTGTTTACTGAGTCAAAAACCTCAGTAAAAATTTCGGGGTTCATTAGAATAGATGCAGTTAAGTCGAATTGAAAATCGGGTGTCTTAATAAGGTTGATCTTTCCACCTATCATCTCTTCTTTTTCATAAAGCTTAACCTCATAACCCCTTCCCAGCAGTCTTACTGCTGCGGATAAACCTCCAATTCCTGCTCCAACAATTATTACTTTTTTATTCAAATTAATCCTTCTCCTTTATACTTCAGAATCATCTTTTACTTATTCTTAGCCTTCAAAAAAGTTCTATACATAATTTATTAATAGGAAGCTTTGTTACAGGATTCTTCTGAGGGAGCCTAGGAGTTTTACCCTTTCTTGTAATACATAATATTAAAATATAAATATAATCGAAAAAAGAAGGGAAATGCTGCTAATAAATCAATACTTGGTGTCTTACAAAGATAATTTTATAGATGTTTATCTTATTCTGTGGGAAATGTAAATGGGTTGATATATAATATAGTTATATTGGATTATTATAGTGAAAGTTATTGTTTTATTCCATTACAATTACTTATGCTCATTATATTGTGATGAGTAAGAGAATTAAAGAGGATTAGGAAAAAGGAAGAAAGGATTAAAAAATTCATTGTTATAATTTTTTATAATACAAGACATTATTATAGACAAGACTTCAACAAAGTTTGCAAAACAACACAATGGGAAAGTAGTAGACAAGCAAAGTAAGGAGGAAGATGACAATGGCAGTAGCAAAACAGTATGAATCTGATGTTGCAGGGATTTTGGCAAAGCGTCATGACAATGGTGGTGATTATTGGGCCACTTCAGACAGGAGGCTAATTAAAGGAAGTCCATTTTCTACTCTCAATTGTGCATTTATGCTATTAGAATTGGGAATGGACTGTTCCGAGCCTGTATTGAAAGAGACAGCCGACTTGATATTAAGCTCGTGGCGGGAAGACGGACGATTTAAGCTGTCGCCACAAGGCGCAATATACCCTTGTCATACCATAAATGCAGTTAGAATTCTTTGTCATTTAGGATATGCATCTGATAGCAGACTCAAAAGGACCTTTGATCATCTTTTGGAAATACAGCATAAGGATGGGGGCTGGCGTTGTAATAAGCTCAGCTTTGGTAGAGGTCCAGAAACAGAATTCTCCAATCCCGGCCCAACGCTAGCAGCATTAGATGCTTTCAGATTCACATGTTTTCTAAATAAAAATCAATCTCTTGATAAAGCTGTAGAATTCCTGCTGAATCATTGGGAAACTCGTATGCCTCTTGGTCCTTGCCACTATGGAATTGGCTCACTGTTCATGCAAGTAGAATATCCTTTTGCTTATTACAACCTTTTCTTCTATGTATATGTTCTGTCTTTCTACGACAGGGCAAAGAGGGATAGGAGGTTTTTAGAGGCACTTTGTGCTTTAGAATCCAAGTTAGTGAATGGCAAGATTGTAGTGGAACGTCCTAATCATAAGTTAGCTGGGTTTACCTTCTGTAAGAAAGGAGAACCAAGCGACCTGGGGACTGAGCGATACCATGAAATATTAAAAAACCTTGGATCAAATTATGAAAGATTGGGATAAGGGAACTTTATTAAGAAAATAATGTGTTTTATTGATAAATATGAATATGACAGACACATGTCTACTAATACTGTAATAACCACACATGTATCTGATTATTTGTTGTAATATCGTAGTTATGTGCAATGGCAATACCGGGGCCGGGTTTTGAAGTATTAATTGTAAAATTTTCATAAATAAACATAGTTTTATTTGATTCGCTTCAGTATTATTAAGACGAAGCAATGGTGCTTGGAGGAAGAAATTCTTCTGGGCATTTTTATTTGGAGGGATTTGGAGTAGAAGTGTAGAATATTTGTGTAAAGACATAATTGTATTCTATTATTAATTAACAAAAGGGGGAATCGTTATGGATAAAAACGCAAAAATACTTTATTGTATTTTTGGAAGTGCTATACTTGCGTTATTAAATAATCCTATATTTTCAAGGTCTATGCTTGGAATATTTCAAAGTGGATATGGAAGGAATTTGTTAGGAGTGTATTTGGAATTCCTAACTAAATTTCTAACTAATATTTTGTCATTAGTTGGTTTTATACTGTTAATAATATTTTCTATTATGTTAATCATAAGGAATGTAAATTTAAAAGACAAATAGGACCTTTCAACAATACATATTAATACATACTATTCTTTTGGGGCGTAACAGTAGTATTTGGCAAATTAGAATTATGAAGTAAAAGGGATGAGGAAAGAAATGTTCAGAAACTATAAAAAGACTTTAGTTATATTAATAGCAATAATTGTGGTATTAACATCATCATATTTATTAATTAACAGAGCAACAGATAAAAGAAAAATTGAAGCCATTTCAAGAGTTAGGTCTGCAATGGGTTATAGTAACTATCCTGATAAACCAGGAAAGGTTAAGGGAACGATAAGTGGGGGAGGTCCAGTACCAGGTCTCATAATACCTGGTGAACTTGAAACTAAAGTAAAGTTAAAGTTTGATGGTGCTTACCAGGTTACTTTTATTGAATATTGGAATAGTAAAGATTTTAAATATAAAAGCTCTAAAGACGGAACGAAAAGTCATTTTACAATATTTCAAGTTAAGGGGGATAATGCAAAATACATTGAGGAAGGTGGAGATTTCCCTCCTGAATCAGTAAAATAGTGATTATTAGTTCGGAATGTTCTTATATTATACATCAAATTATTGAATACAAGGGGAGGTAGCAGTTGCTACTGCCCATAACACCAGATTTGAGTTCGTTGGGGTAGGGTCAAGCCTTCGGAGCAATCCGCAACACACCTTTTCGCCACTTGACAGGGCTCAAAGGCATCTCAAATCCATAAACGTTATGTGTAATGGCAATACCGGGGCTGGGCTTCGAGGTCTTAATTTCAAAGTTCTATATATAAACATAGTTTTATTTATTTCGCTTTGGCAAGAAATTGCGAACTAC
>JARDZI010000410.1 GCA_029240935.1 Clostridiales bacterium | reverse complement strand
TAATATGATTATAACCATATTCCTTACTGTCTTTTTTGAATCCCCATTAAAATACTTGTTATATATTTTCTTAACATCCATACCAGTCCCTCACTTTACAAATTTAACTGCATCAGAATCTATATTAAACCCATTCACTAATACCTCTAGAACATTTTTGTCTGTCGGTGCTTCTTCATCAGCAGTATTCTCTTTACCAATAATTACTTTGTCTACACTTTTTACTCTTCCCTCAGCAGGACTTTTCATTATTTTAATACTTTTAACTTCTGAAAAATTATAACTTTGTGTATCTTCAATTATTGTTATATCAATAACAGTACATTTTTCTCCTGTTTCATTATATATAGATTGTTCAATTGCTCCCTTTAGCTTTTCCTTATATGCTTCAATTGTCTTTTTATTCACGTCCTGCTCTATTTGGTTTCTATTTATATTAGCTTCCTTTTCCTGAAAGGCTGTAATATAGTTTCCAATCTTCTCTTCAACATCAATACCTCTGTCAAATAGTTTAAATACAGGAGTTATTATTGTTATCATTACAATTAAACCTGTAGCCAATTTTGCATACTTTTTAAAATTGTTATTTGGAAGTATCATGTCTACTAATACCATGAATATTACTGTTATTAAAACCTGTACAATCCAATTTTTTATAAACCCCATCATTTTAAATCACCTTACCATCATTACAAGTCTCCCTGTAGATATAATAATTGTAATCATAACAAAAAACATTACTGAAACTGAAAAAACTGAAGCAAATACCAGTGTCAGAGAATTACCAACAGAGCTTAAACAATCCACAATTCTTTTATCAACCACAGGCTCCATTACAGCTCCAACAAGTTTATAAACAAGGGACATTAAAATTATTTTTATCAATGGGAACACACAAATTAAAATCATTATTATTACACCGCCAATGCTTACAGCATCCTTTAGTAGTAAAGAATAACCTGCAACAGTTGAAATCGCATCCGAAAGTGCCTTACCTACAACTGGAATAAAGTTGTCCACAACAAATTTAGAGGTCTTTAAGGTAAGTTGATCCAATGTTGTTGATGCGCTGCTCCTAATAGTCACAACCCCTACAAAAACTGTCATAGCAAACCCCAACATCCATTTGCTGACCTGCATAACCAATACACCAAGCTTTGTGATCTTTATTGTTTCACTTAAACTATCTACGATATTTATAATTACAACCAATACCGTCATAGGTAAAACTAGATCACGTATTATGTCACTAATTATTTTTATGGTAAACATAATTAGTGGATCCAGGGTTGCAGCTGAAGCAAAACCACCTACAGTAGCTAAAAGCACAACAAGAGTTGGCATTAATGCGTTCATAAAGTTTATCATATTATCAATAGTATCTCTCCCTAATTGCACTACCTGACCAAAGCTTTTTATCATTACTATAACCATTAAAAGAAAGCATGCATAATATGCTATTTTAGATACATTATCACCATCAAATGAATTTTGAATATTTTGCAATACTGCACAAAGCATTGAAATAAGCAGAAGTTCAATTAAAAGCCTTGTACTTACAAGTAGCTCCTTAAAAAGAAATTTTGCAAAGCTGTTACTAAAATCCTTTAGGGTAATTCCTATTGAGTGGGTTGTTTTATATGTATCAATCATTTTAGAGAAGCTTATTTCAGGCATATAATCAACATTTTGCTGGAGCCTTGTTGTAAAGTTTTCTAGGTCATTAAGTTTAAGGCCTGTCCAATCATTTGTTGCAGCACTGGTCTTTACTTGACAAAACAACATTATTACTATTACCATAAAAAAAATCCTTTTTATTCTCATATTCATCACCTATGGCATTATTTTAATTATCATATCCATTACAGCCATAAGAATTGGTATTGCAAGTGTAATAATCAATATTTTTCCTGCAAACTCTATTTTACCTGCAATGGAATACTGCCCTGAATCCTTACATATTTCTACACCAAATGAGGCAAGATATGCTATTCCAATAATCTTTAAAATAGTATTCAAATATACAACATTCAGGTTAATTTTATATGCAATTTCCTGCATTGCTTGAATAACTACCGTAAGCTTGCTAATCATTAGCAAAAAAATTACTACACCAGCTGCAAGACTTAGCTGCATTGATATTTCAGGCCTCTCATTTTTTAAAAGCACAGCTATCACTGCAGCAATCATTGCTATTCCCAGTACTTTTACAATCTCCATATAACCCTCCCCTAAAACTGGAACATAGTTTTAACGTTTGTAAAAAGTTTTCCTATTAACCCTACAACCATCATAAAAACAACAATAAGTCCTACTAGTGTAATCAAGGTTCCCTGTTCCTTTCTTCCTGCGCTTTCAAATATCTTATCTAAAACAGTAATGAGAATACCCACTGTTGCAATTTCTACTATTAATTTTAAATCTCCCATGTTCTCACCTCTTTCATACCAAGATTATCACAATTAAAACCCCAAAGCTGACTCCTAAATACCTATAGAGTTTTTCATTTTTTGTTCTTATTTCCTCTGCTCTTTTTTCAAAACCTTCAAGTTTTTTAATAGTTATATTAATGTTTTTTTTCTGTCCTTCAATATCACTTCCTCCAAGTGACTGCATAAAGGCTGAAATTACGCCAACCTCCTCCTTATCTAGATATATACCACCCTTCATTTGAGTGTAGGTATCTATAAAGGCCTCATAAACACTATTTTTCTTTTTGCTTCTCAATGTTTCTGCCATTCCTACAAATATTTTTTTTATAATATTGCTGCTCTTTTCACCTACTGAAAAAAGCACTTCAATTAATGGAGTAGCTGTATAAGCAATTTCTGTTTCCATCATATTAAGTGCATACTGCATGTCCCTAAGTTGCTTAACTCTTTGCAGAAATATACTTGAATATGTAAAACCAATAACAGTCGCTCCAGCAATTATAATTATGCTTCCAAGTATCTTTAACATCTTTTTCACTCCCATAATAATTTAGAAGAATAATTCTATTCAATATTAATAATGTCTTCTATGGTTCCTGG
>JARDZI010000409.1 GCA_029240935.1 Clostridiales bacterium | reverse complement strand
AACAATAAGTCAAAACGAATTCAACCATATTTTTGAAAGCTTCTATAGAGCCAGCAATGCAAAAGACAAGCCAGGAAACGGCCTGGGACTTTATATATGCAAGGCTATAATGGAAAAGATGGATGGAGAAATTTTTGCAGAATGCGAAAGTGAAGGGATGAGCTTTACGTTAGTATTTAGATAGACAAGTTTAGGTATTTGGGAGGCTAGGAGTAGTTAATATGAATAGTATTACTAAAACTAAATTAACTTTAAAATTTATATAGGTTTATATTTACATATTTACATATTTAAATATACGCACAATAAAGGCCCCTTGCTTGAAGTAAGTATGGGGCCTTTTAAGCCTGAGCTTTATGTTATACCTATAATAATTCAAGGCATCTCTTATAAAGCGGATCAAATTCGCAACCGCAGCTTCCACATTCACTGTCAGCCTGTTCTATAGCTTTGCTTAAGGCTTCTTTTGAGATATTTCCATCAAGATATGCTTTTGAAGGGACAGCAATTAAATCCCAACCACAGCCTGCAAACTTTTCTAAAATCACTTTTAAATCTTCCATTATAAAACTCCTTTCTATTTTATTTTTCTAACTTTTGCTTTTATATTGAGCTGAATTCTTTAATTCAGCATAATTAGTGCGGATATGTTTTGTATTGAAAGCTTTAAAAACACCAAAGTGTATATGAAATTGAAAGGTTTCTTTATGATATGTATCTAAGTCAGAGTAAATATAAACAGCTGCTTTCTAGAATAGAATCTAAAATGATTAGTCTCTAGCTGCAATTGCAAACTAATTCAATTATATATCATGTGGATAATTTTGTATATTGATAAATGAAAAGCTGAGAAGTGAATATGCTGAAGAGCAGCAAAAATATTTTGAGTTGTTTAAGAAGTTTCAGTACGTAATTATTTCTGAAGCCGTTGTAATAATTTTGATGTTGATATCTATTATATTCAGGTAGAAAGAGAAGGGACGGTTAGCAACTAGTTGTCATTTAAAAGCGACAAAAGTTGTTAACCGTCCCTAATACAAATATTAACTCCCTGGTGTATTTACCAGGAGACTTTATTATGAACTAGTAGTAAGTTAAACTTCTGAAATTCCAATCTGTCGTACATGTTTTGTATGATTCCATTCCTTCTTGTTTTTATCTATTATCCCTTGTATGGTAATTGGAATCCATGTAACAGTGTATAATCCATATAAAAGGTACCATATAAATATCTTTGAAGACTGCTTTCCTTGTATTAGCAGTACAAGCAAAATAAATAAAATTAGATATAACACATGGCCAGCGGTAATAGCTGCAAGTTTATCTCCATTATGGAATATAAGAGGAAATACAAATACATTCATTGAATATAAGGCTAACATAGTAAATAAGCCCTTTGAAAGTTTTCGCTCAAGTACCATAACAAGAGGAGTAAGCATGAAGCTAAAAATGCTGAATAACTTAAAAAGATAGTCAGGTATATAGTTATTAATAACAAAAATGCTCATACCTTGAGAGTTCATATTTTGCAGCGCAGTAAGAAGCAGTGAAACTCCAAGCGCCAGAGTAACAAAAGGCTGTATAACATAAAATGCGCAATCCAGTGCAATAAAACTCCTGTCTTTAAATGCTTTTTTCAACAGCTTTAGAAATAACCTAGAAGCTACATCTGAAAAGCCCTGCATCCATCTTTTTCTTTGATGCCAGGACTGTTTTAAAGTAAGAGGTTTCTCATCATAAACAACTGCATTATGTGCCCAACCTACCTTATAGCCATTCAGCACCAGCTTACAGGTGAACTCCAAATCTTCTGTGAGGCAGGTAGCGCCCCATCCCAGCTCTTTTAATATACCTGTATCCACGACAAAGCCAGTACCGCCAATCTGATTGGAAAGTCCTATGTTTGCTCTTGCAAGCTGAAATAGACGGTTTGATGACCAGAAAGAGATTGAATAGGATTCTGTAATCCAGGAATCATGTGGATTTTTACTGTCAAGATATCCCTGAACAACCTTATAGCCTTTAACCATCTTAGCATTCATCTCATTTAAGAAGTTTTCAGATACTAGGTTGTCTGCATCGAAAATACCTACAGCATCATATTTTTTATCCATTTTAAAGATCTTATCAAACATCCACTCCAGAGCATATCCCTTACCTCTTTTATTTTTATCAAAACGTTCATACACATTCACATCATGTTTGCGGGATATAGCTGCAGTATTGTCTGTGCAATTATCAGCAATTACAAAAATATCATAAAGCTCTTTTGGATAGTCAAGGGTTTTCAAGCTCTCCAGTATCTTGCCAATAACTATCTCCTCATTATGAGCCGCTACAATCAGTGCAAAAGATTTTTCAGGTTTTTGTTTCATTTCCTTTTTTCTCCTGAGTATCAATCCAAATAATGATAGTACCATATAGTACGAAACAACTAAATATACTGATACTTGAAAGAAAGTGGTGATGTAATATAAATATATGTTCATCCTTTTTTCCTCCTTTTAGTCGGAACACTGAGTAGTTTAAGACCACTCGCGTCCGCTCGTAAACTACTCGTTAAAGCCCATTTAGGGCTTTAACCTCCTTTTAGTCGGAAGCACTGAGTAATTAAAGATTACTCGCTCCCGCTCGCTAATTACTCGTTGAAGCCCATTTAGGACTTCAACCTCCATTCATTTTGTGCTCATATTATTCATTAATTGAAATATATCTTAGTTTAATTAACTTGCGTAAAACAATACAATAAATTTGTTTTTTTATTTAACCCTGGCCAGTAGTTAAATAAAATAAAAAAAGCCCTTCATCCTATGAAAATAGGACGAAAGACTTATACTTCCGCGGTACCACCTAAATTAGCTAATAAAGCTCACTTCATCAGTACGGAATCATTTTGTAAAAAACAAAACTTCGATACTGTCCACTCTATAACGGTCTGGCTCCGTCCAAGACTACTCTTTAAAAAATTTCGTTTGGAAGCTCAAGGATGTTCTTCATTATAAGTTTCGTATCAGTCTTTCACTGCCACTGACTCG
>JARDZI010000408.1 GCA_029240935.1 Clostridiales bacterium | reverse complement strand
TAAGTATTGGTGCAACCTCTAATGCTCCATGACCATAAGCGTCAGCTTTTATAACGGCAATTATCTCTTTACTTTTGGTTATTTTTCTTATTTCTTTCATATTATATTCAAGATTATCTAGGTCAATTTCGACCCAGGTTGGTCTTAAGTACTTAAACATATACCCACCCCTCGTATAAATTTCTCTTATATCAATCAATATTAAATAGCGCTTTATCTATTTTATCATTAATGACAAACTCAGAATACAAAATATTTACTCGTTCTTTGTCTTTATTATCAAATATAACAATTTTTTCAGGTACATAAGCTTTTAAATTCACATACATTATTGCTTTATAAAGATTTCTGTTATTTCCAGGTAATATCAATTGAATAAGTTGATACTTTTTACCTTCTATTTCTTTAATAACATAATCTACTGCATCATTTGTATATAATAGTTTTATATATTCCCCTACAAAACTTATAGAGTAAAGCTCATTAAAGTCTTCTTCTAGTTCAAATTTTTTATTACTTTTTAAATCTTTTACATAAATTTTATTATTTCTATGTATTTGTACCTTATCATCCTCTATTTCAACTCTATAACCTATGGAACTATCACAATACTGCATAAGTGAATACTTTAATTCTTCCCTATCATTTTTTGTATCAATCTCTACTTTACATTGATATGTACTCAAATTTTTTAAATAATCTACTACCTCATGAGGTTCCTTTTGCTTCTTTGTACACCCATTCATCACTAAAATAAAAATCATAAATAATAATGTAAATAGTTTTTTATTTTTCATTAAAATCCTCCTATACAGGGCATAAAAAATTATACAACCTGATAAATTACTATATTACACTATTATTCTTAATATTTTTGTTATATTCATTTATCTAGTATCTTTTTTAGCTGATACGGGAGTTTTTCAATTATATGTGTTGCATTAACTGAATGCATTTCTTTTGATAGTTCTTCTCCAATGAAACCATGTATATATGCTCCACAAACTGCTGCAACCATGGCTTCTAACCCTTGTGAAATAAATGAAGCAATAATTCCTGTAAGACAATCCCCCATACCTCCCGAAGCCATGGCGCTATTACCAGTAGGATTTATATAAGTTGTTTCACCATCAGTTATCACCGTCTCATAACCTTTTAAAAGTACTGTAACTTTATGTTCCTTTGCAAAAGCCTTTGCAACGTCAATACGATTATCCTTGATATATTCAATTGAATGTCCTGTTAGCCTTTGCATTTCACCCAGATGAGGTGTAATCACAATTTTATTTTTTATATTTTTGATAATATTTAAATTTTGTGCTAATACGTTTAATCCATCTGCATCAATTACAATAGGGCAATCAGCATTCACTAATATTTCTTTTAAAACCCTTAGGGTCTTCTCCTTACTTCCCATACCAGGTCCAAATGCTATACTATTACTATTTTTTATATGCTTTATGAAGGTATCACTATTATAGCTTACACTCATTGCTTCAGTAAGCCTTACTGCAAGCACCTTAATTACTTCACTGTCAGATATCAGTGTAACTAATCCACTTCCACTCCTAACAGCTGCTTCTGTTGCTATAAAAGCTGCACCATAGAAGCCTTCTGACCCAGCAATTACTGTTGTCCTCCCAAAGTCCCCTTTAAAATTATAGGCATTTCTCCTTCTAATATTAGCATTAATATATTTTGCGTCGGTGATATACTCATAGTTATGAAATGAGTTTATAATGTTTTCTGGCACTCCAATTTTTTCAACAATTATTTGTCCAACATATTTTCCACTTTCGTAATTTAAAAAGCCTCTTTTATATAATTCAAAGCATATAGTTTTTTGTGCTCTAATGCAATTACCTAAAGCTTTTCCAGTATCGCAATGAAGTCCTGAGGGTATATCAATGGAAATGATTCTTTTACTGTTTTCATTCATAACAGCTATCATAGCATCATAAATACCTTCTACTTTTCCACTTAATCCAGTGCCAAAAATAGCGTCGATAGTAATTTCAGTTTCAATCAGTGCTTCTCTTAATTCATTTACATCCTCTATATTATTTATATGTTTTAGCTTCAACCCTAGCTTTCTTAAAATATCGTAATTAATTTTAGAGCACTCACTCATTTTGTCTAAATTGCCGACAAAAAATAAATTAACACTTTTACCCAATGCCATAAGCTGCCTTGCTAATGCAAAGCCATCACCACCATTATTTCCACTGCCACATACTATTGTATATTTATTAAAAATCTCAAGCTCTACATGTTTTAATACCTTTAACGCAGCATTTTCCATCAAAATTAGCATTGGAATTCCGAGCTTCTCTGTACATGCCTTATCAATATTATTTAATATCTCCGCAGTTCCTATTTTCATCGTCTTCACTCTCCAATATAGCATACGCAATAGCGTTATCTAAGCTATGTGATATACTTATATGTATTTTATATTTACCATTTTTACTAGCTATGTCATTAGCAGTTCCCTTTAGCGTTACGCTAGGTTTACCTGAATCATTTTGCCAAATCTCTATATCCTTTAACCCAAAACCTCTAAAACCTGTTCCTAGTGCCTTGGCAACAGCCTCTTTTGATGCAAATCTTCCAGCAACAGATTCAGCCTTAAAATTTCTACTCTTTAAATAGTCAAGTTCTAAGCTTGTAAAAACCTTATCTAGAAAATTATTATTTCTATTTATTGCTTCTTTTATCCTTTGAATCTCTACAATATCTACCCCAACTCCAATAATCATTTTTAACACCCTCCAATAAGTTGTTAATAATTTAACTTTAACAAACTCATATTACAATTATATTTTAATCTTAAACTAATCTCAACAACCACTATTGAACTAAAAACGAAAAAGAGAGGACCCCTCCCCTCTATAAACTAACAAATTTATCAATTATTATTTGTTGCTGTATCTTTTAATGCGCTATCAAAATCAATAATATATTCATCCACATATTCACCAAGGATATCCAATAAATGTAATGGAGAAACAATATTCTCATATAACATTTTTAAAAGA
>JARDZI010000407.1 GCA_029240935.1 Clostridiales bacterium | reverse complement strand
AATTTAATAGTCCAACTGAATTTTCCGTTTCCTGTGCCTGCATCATTGCTGCTGTTGCAAGCTGCTCAACTACTCCTGATATTTCTCCAGATGTTAAACTCATTTTATCAGCAATTGTACTTAGGGTGCCACTAAAAGTGTTCATTTCGTCTGTTAATCCCTTAAAGCCAACAAAATCCTTCCTTACACTATCCTTATATTCAAAGATGGACCTGTGTAAATCTTCATATATATCCTTCGATAATATTTCACCATCCTCGGTATAATCATGTGACTTTATATTCTTCAACTCGTTTATTACATTTTTCACTGGCTTATGTAGAAAAGCTGATGATATATAGCTTGCTGCAATAGCATAAACTGCTCCCAGGTAAATTGGAAGTGAGTGAAGTATAACAAAAGTTCCTCCACTTAGTATACCAAAAATAACCCCAGACATAATTGCAGATTTAATATTTATATTTTTGATAAATCCTAATGACAATATCTTGTTTATTAAATAAGACTTTTTATAATATATATCCTTTTCAAATGTAAGCTTTAACTCCAGGGTATCACTAGTTCTTCCTATTTCCTTTATCTCAACCTTTTCCTTATAATACTTACTAGCTCCATTAATTAGCCCAAGGAAATAGTCAAACATTCCCCTCTTTGAATTATAGGTAAAAATTGCTTCTCTTTTTGATATTGGTTTTAAATTTAGTATTGGTGGTTTTGCACCTGGAATTCTTTTAACTACTACTACATGTACATCATACATTGACTTTAAAAATGAATACAAATTATCATGCTTGAAAAAAGCAGGGTAATCCTTTGACCAGGTTAGTATGTTTTCAACTCCAATGACTCCCCACAATTCAGCTGTCGGCATCTTAATATCATTAGCAATGCCTACTATAATTTTAAATATTTGTGAGTCCTCAATATCCTCTATTGGGGAAAAGGTTCTATCCTTTGGCATACCGACACTCATCATAGCCTTGTCTACTATTTCATCAGTGTAAAGTTTTCTACATGTTTTAATCCAAGTAGATACAGCAGTTCCTTTCATATAATACCTCCTAATTTATATTAAATAATTTTTACTGAATTCTACATAAGAATACCTATACATGTATAATAACATATTTTAGTATAAAATTGTCAAATTATAAATATATTTGTCTTAATGCTTACAAAAAAATAACCTAAGTGCTTTTTATTCACTCAGGTTATTTTTTTCCCATTTATTTATGAAGTATAGGTGATAATCTTTTATAAGCTAAAAATGTAATTATCGCAACTAGTGCACCCTTAAATAGATTAAAGGGTAGGATACTGTATGCTACAAATGAGTTAAAGTCTGTTATTCCCTTAAAAATCTTTGCACCTGCCTCTACCATTGCTGATATTGGAAAATGCAGTACTGTTTCATATAGTGGAAGAAAAATAAAATAGTTAGTTAGGGATGCAATCGTTGACATAACAAGTACCCCAGCTATCATGCTAATTAATGCATTTTTTCTTGTTTTAGAATGTCTATACATGCTTCCTGCAGTTCCAACAAAAGCTGCTCCCACCACAAAATTTGCAAGCTCTCCAATAAAACCTGTCTGACTTCCTTGAACAACTATGTTCAATAGGTTTTTGAGAAATTCAATTAGTATACCAGCAATAGGTCCCATTGCAAATGCACCAAGAAGGGCTGGTATGTCACTAAAGTCAAGCTTTAAAAAGGATGGGAATATTGGTAGTGGAAACTCTAGAAACATAAGTATAAATGCCATAGCTGATAATACTGATACCTTGATTAATGTTGATAATGTTCTTTTTTTCATAGTAGAACCTCCTTCAAATTATACAGGGCGGAAGGAAGCAAATAAAAAAACCCCTGATTCCTCAGAGGCATATTGCATACGCCATCTTCTTTCATCCAGACTTTACTGTCGGCTCCGGAATTAAACCGGATCATGCCTTTCGGCTCGCGGGCTTTACCGCCGGTGGGGAATTACGCCCCGCCCTGAAGATCTTAAGATTATTATATCAGCTTGTATATATAATATCAATATAGAATTCATAATTGCCTATATTTTTTTGTATTGTTGTGGCAGGTTGAACTGCTTCTGCCTAAATATTTGAATCATGCAGGAGCAGGGCAGTCTGCCACTACATTGAGTTTTTAGTTTGGATTTTCAAAACAATTAGGCTATAAATTTACCTAAATCCATTATTTTAATAAACCTTCGTTTGGTTTCAATTACTCCATCCTTTTTCATTTCTGACACTATTCTTGAAAGTGTCTCCCTAGTCATATTCAGCATTACTGCTATATCAACTAGATTGACATCTAAAGTAACCAGTACATCTCCATTTTCATCAACCCTAGCAAAATCATAGAAATGCTCTGTTATGAAGCTTACAAATGAGGACCTGCATCCCCCCATAATAAGATTTCCCTGTCGTATAACTAAAAGTCTTATTGTATTTATAAGCATTCCGTTTGTATATTGTACTAATTCCTTATCTATCGCAAGTAGACTCTTGACATATTGAGCATCAATTACATAAATATTGCAGTTTGTAAGAGCTTTATAGTTAGCTTCATTTTGCATATCAATACATGTTGAAAGTCCAAAAAATTCACCTGGCATAAGATATCCATTTGAATATTCCTTTCCATATACATCCTTACGTGTCAATATAACCTTACCTCGCTCAACGAAATATATGGAATCCTCCTTTATACCTTCATTAGTAATTGTCTCGCCCTTCATATAGAGTATTTTTTTATATTTGTTTTTTAAAATTTTCTCAATGTTGTTCTTAATAAGTTCAATATTCTCTCTGCCATTTTTATAATGAGAATTAATTATTTTATTAAACAGCTCAATATTCAACACTACCATCCCGCCTTTTTAACAAATATTTTACTATTACTAATTATCGTATAATAATTTATATTTTTTATAGGCGTTTGGAAATAAAAACTATTTACTTTCCATTTTCATAGACAATGCTACTCTTTTTCTATTCATATCAATACTCAATATTCTAACATCA
>JARDZI010000068.1 GCA_029240935.1 Clostridiales bacterium | reverse complement strand
AATAATTATCCACAAGGAGGGTTTAAAATGACTTGTTTAAAACAGATCTATAAATGTGAAGTATGTGGAAATATGGTTGAAGTTGTTCATGAGGCTGGAGGGCAGTTAGTATGCTGTGGAAGACCTATGACTTTAGTTGATGAAAATACAGTTGATGCTTCAAAGGAAAAGCATGTACCTGTGGTTGAAAAGGTTGAAGGTGGAGTTTTAGTTAAGGTTGGAAGTATTGCTCATCCTATGGAAGAAAAGCACTATATTGAGTGGATTGAGATTCATGCTGGAAATAAAGTTTATAGAAAGCATTTAAAACCAGGAGATAAGCCAGAGGCATTGTTTAAAATTGATGAAGAAGTAGATTATGCAAGGGAATACTGCAATCTACATGGATTATGGAAGAACATATAGCAATTTGAAAAAGATACTAGAATGAAGTGCACCCCAAATGTTAGAAAAGATCTAATATTTGGAGGTGCGTTTTTTATGATGATTTATAAGGATTGAATAAGTGTTTTTGGAAATAATATCATTATGTGATTACTTAGTGGGATATGATTTTTAAAGTTTGATAAAAATAAGGAGGGTAATATTATGCTTGAGATGAAACAAATTTATAAATGTGAACAAAGCGGGGCCATGATTGAGGTACTTCATGGGGGAGAGGACATACTTTTATGTGGAGACAAACCTATGACTCTTCTTGATGAAAACACAACAGATGCAGCGAAGGAAAAGCATGTTCCTGTAATTGAAAAGGTTGAGGGTGGAGTCTTAGTAAAGATAGGAAGTATTCCACATCCAATGGAGGAAAATCATTATATAGAATGGATTGAAGTACATGCAGGGAATAAGCTTTATAGGCAGTACTTAAAGCCTGGTGATAAACCTGAGGTGATTTTTAAATTAGATGAAGAGGTTGATTATGCAAGGGAATTTTGCAATCTCCATGGTCTCTGGAGAACTATAAGATAGTGAGCTGGTCTAGCTTAAGCCTAAATGGAGACTCTAGCTCCTTCTAATGAAAAAAGTCAAATACTTATAGAAGCGGGAGAAATGAAATTTGTTAAACATAGATAAATACCAGTGAAAGCTATTTTTCACTGGTACTTATCTATTTGTGGAGTTTTAAATAATTTTCTATTTCATTATTGTAAGCTTCCATTACCTTCAAAAGAGTTTCATTAGAAGTTGAGTATTGAAGATCATCAATACTAGCAATAGGAAGTACCTTTGGAGAAGTTCCGCTAATAAAAGCTGCTTCATATGAATCCAAGCTATTTGAATATATAGGTGCTTCAATTACCTTTATATTGTTTTCAGTACAAAGCTTAACAATTCTCTGTCTTGTAATTCCCATTAGAACATCACCTGGAGGTGAAGTATAAACCTTTCCCTCTTTAATAAAAAACAGGTTTGAACGACTGCCTTCAGTTACTTCACCTAGGAAATTTACCAGAAGTGCTTCATAGCAATTTTTCTTGGTAAGAAGTATATCAACCTCTTTCCTTAAGCTTTTGTTAATTATCTTTGCATTTGGATTTTCTCTCATAAAATTATATAAAAGTGTTCTTATACCTTGACTATACAAATCTTCATTGGGATAATTGGATTTTATGAAAAAAAAGTAATTGTTATTAGTATTTTTCGTAAAATTGTTAATCACAATTTTTATATTATGGTTTGATACATTATTTATACGAACCATTTTTTCAATACTGATTTTAATGCTATTAAAGCTCATATTTATTTCGTTTTCAAGTATTGCTGCAGATTTTTTTAACCTCGTGTAATGCTCCTCAAGAAATAGAGGGACTCCATCAATTATCCTTATTACCTCATAAATTGAAGGCGGATTATCTCCGTATATTGCATTAAATTCAAGAGTGTTATATTCATTCCCATTATGTAGAAAGAAATCTAAAACTGCTTCTCCCATAAAAATCACCTCATTGATATTTTAACCTTTTTCATTAAATAAATCTATTTAAATAGGAGACTTTTTAGGAAGAATGGGTCGCATGTCATCCTGAACGTAGTGAAGGATCTTAATATGCATCATAGAGAAAGATTCTTCACTGCGTTCAGAATGACAGCTCGTGTGGTTGTTTTGTATTTGAGGCATTGTAGGGGCGAACAGTGTTCGCCCGTAAGTGCGCACTTTGATACTAGAGTATTCTCTATACATAGTACCCCACGGGCGAACACTGTTCGCCCCTACATAATATTAATATTCGTACCCATGTTTACAAATGATTTGCGACGCATAACCCCACTATTATGTTTTTGCTATTTACTGTATAATTATATAAGATAATAATGGAGAAAATAAACATGTAAATATTTTATAGAATGGAGAACGAGAAGATATGATATATAAGCTTATTGCTACAGCAACATTTGGTCTAGAGTCAGTAGTTGCACAGGAGTTAAAGGATTTAGGATATGATAATTTAATAGTTGAGAATGCAAGAGTAATGTTTGAAGGGGACGAGATGGATATTGCATTATGTAATATGTGGCTCAGAACTGCTGATAGGGTACTTATAAAAATGGGAGAGTTCAGAGCTGAAACCTTTGAAGAATTGTTTCAAGGAACAAAAGAAATCGAGTGGGGAGAAATAATTCCTGAGAATGGGAAAATGCATGTTGTTGGAAAGTCTGTTAAATCTACACTATTCAGTGTTCCTGATTGCCAATCTATTGTAAAAAAGGCTGTTGTAGAGTCTATGAAGAGGACATATAAAAAGGATTGGTTTGAGGAAGATGGACCTACATACAAAATAGAAATAGCACTTTTAAAGGATATTGCAACTCTTACAATAGATACTACTGGACCAGGTCTTCATAAAAGAGGGTATAGAGGTCTCTCAGGGGAGGCACCATTAAAGGAAACACTTGCAGCAGCACTTGTACTATTAAGTAGATGGAATCCATCTAGAACATTGGCAGACCCCCTGTGTGGTTCTGGAACTATAGCCATAGAAGCAGCATTGATTGGTAAGAATATGGCCCCAGGACTTAACAGAAGCTTTGTTTCTGAGGAATGGAGTGTTATTCCACCAAAGGTGTGGAGTGACATAAGAGAGGATGCAAAGAGAAGAATAAATACAGAGGATTTTAGAATTCTTGCATCGGATATTGACAGCAGTGTTATTAAAACAGCCAGAGAAAATGCCATGAAGGCAGGAGTTTATGAATATATTGCATTTCAGAGATTATCTGTACAGGAGTTTAGTTCTAAGAAGAAGTATGGATGTATAATTTGTAATCCTCCATATGGGGAAAGAATAGGAGAAAAAGAAGAAGTAGAAAAGCTTTATAAGTCCATGGGAGCTGTTTTTTCAAGCCTTGATTCCTGGTCATATTTTATACTAACCTCCCATCCGGATTTTCAAAAGTTATTTAAGAAAAGAGCAGATAAAAATAGAAAATTGTATAATGGAAGAATAATGTGTTATTACTACGAATATTTTGGACCACTTCCTAAAAGAAGAGTGGAAAGGGAAGAAAATATATAAAAAAAGGGCTGCATGATTGCAGCCCTTATTCAAATACTGTAACAAATTTAATTGAATATAAATCACAAACAAGTCTAGAACCTGCTTGATCACGAAGAACTACATAGCTTATGCCCACTTCTTCTAATGTGCCAGATCTGTCTGTAAGTATATTAGTTCCAATTAGAAATTCGATTCTAACCCTTTTCCCAATATTTCTTCTTAAATATGCCTGAAGGAATCCAGGGTCAAATACTGATGGTTCCATCTGGGACATTTGTGGTATTACACCAAGTCCAGGAAGTGTGCCACTTTCCATTGAAGATGGCGCAGCAGGTGCAGTTCCACCTATACCACCTATTCCTTGAACTACCCCAGTTGGTCCACCAGGCATTGTGTCTGAGTCCATAAGGGGTTTTTTTGTGGATGGTACTCTTCTTGTATCATCCTCATCCATTGGATATCTGAAAACTGGTGGGTAGTAATAACCTGATTCATTCTGTTCAACAATTTCGTCCTTTTCATATTGATTTTTCCTTGACATAAAAGACCTCCTAATATCATGTTTCCCTATACTTGGAAGTTGGGTTATAGTAGCAGTGCTGAATTATTCTTGTTATGATAACTCCTGATCTATTTCTGGGGAAATAGGTTTCGCAGTTAGGATTGAATGGGTTGTAGTACCATAGGGATAATGGAATATTCCAGAGCTTGTTACCTGATAAAGCCCAATCAGCAATTGCATAATGTTGCTCTGTTGGGGACATGTTGTAGATATTTTGGGCATTTACCTGACCATTTACAACAGTCATAGCACATGTAAACTGATAGGGTTGAAGGAGAACCTTCCTTAAATCCCCCTGGTTTAATCTCTGATATTCTCCATAGGGTATATGAACTCTATTCATAATAACTGTTGCAACTGCTTTTTGTCCTATTTCACCTTCACTTTCAGCCTCACACCGAATCATTCGTGCAAGTAATTCTCTTGCAGAAAGGGGCATAATGTCACCTCTTTTAGGCACTGATTAATACAATATATTCCTTTAGTTATTGTTGTGTTACAAATAATTAAATATGGTTGGAAAATAAAATAAGGTGGTAAATATTCCATGTTTGATAGATAATATTATTATGTTGTTACAATAGAATCTGTGTTTATGGGGGGAATAAAATGCAATCAGTACTGAATGAAGAAATTTTAGTGAAATCATATGAAGTAGATTGTAATAAAAAAACAAAGCTTTATTCATTTTTTAATTATATGCAGGAGGCAGCATTTAATCACGCCTGCAGTCTTGGCGCAGGTTATGAGGACATGAAGAAACAGAAATTTTTGTGGGTTTTATCACGGGTCAAGATTGAGGTAATAAGATATCCAGAATGGGGAGAAAAAATCTATTTAGAGACCTGGCCAAAGGGTACTAATAGATTATTTGAGTTAAGAGATTTCATTTTTAGAAATGAAAGAAATGAAAAGGTTGCTCTAGCAACTTCAGCATGGCTTGTACTGGATTCTAACAATATGAAACCTCAAAAGGTGCAGACACTTCCATTTGCTCTTCCTGATAATGAAGGGAAATATGCTTTAAATGAAGAACTAGGGAAAATAGAGAGTCAAAGCATATTTGAATTTGAAATTGAGAGAACTGCAACTTACTCTGACATAGACGTAAACCAGCATGTGAATAATGCAAAATATGTTGAATGGATACAAGACTGTTTTTCAGAGGAAGCTTACATAAACAAGCATATAAAAAGTCTTCAGCTGAACTATTTATCACAAACCAGATTAGGTCAAAGAGTAATAATAAAAATAGGAAACTATAAGGGAAACCTAGGGATTAGCTATGTAGAAGCAATTATCAAAGAATCCTCTAATAAGGTGTTCCAATCCATTATTGAGTGGGAGTAAATTGAGTGAGCTTTATTAGTTTAGAAAAAGTATTAATACAAGTGCTACTAGAACAGGGACAGCTAATTACTTTTTATATTTTAGGAGGGATGAAATGAGAATATACTCATGGAATGTAAACGGACTTCGTGCTGCTGCTAAAAAGGATTTTTTTCCTTGGATTGAGACAGAAAAACCAGATATTCTATGTATTCAAGAAACAAAGCTTCAGGAAAATCAATTAGATGAAACCTTGAAGGATATCCCAGGATATTATTCATACTTTAGCTTTGCTGAGAAAAAGGGATATAGTGGTGTTGGAACCTATTCAAAGCTAAAGCCATTGAATGTTTATCATGGAATAGGTGTTGAGAGGTTTGACAGTGAAGGGAGAATTGTTATAACTGAATATGAGGAGTTTATGCTTCTTAATATATATTTTCCAAATGGTCAGATGAATGAGGAAAGATTAAATTATAAAATGGAGTTTTATGATGCCATTCTTGATTATTGTAATTCTAAAGTTAAGGATGGGAAAAAACTTATAATATGTGGAGATTATAATACAGCACATACTGAGATGGATATTAAAAATGCCAAAGTAAATGAAAAAACCTCAGGCTTTCTACCTATAGAGAGGGCATGGATTGATAAGTTTATATCCAATGGCTACACAGATTCCTATAGATATTTTAATCCAGATAAAATTGAGTATTCCTGGTGGAGCTATATGTTTAAAGCAAGGGAAAGAAACACAGGCTGGAGATTAGATTACCATTTTGTATCAAGCAATATTCTAGAAAATGTTAAGTCTACAAAAATACTAACTGATATTTATGGCTCAGACCATTGCCCTGTAATGATAGAGTTGGATATATAGATTAAAAGAGATAGCCTCCATGAAATAAATATATTTCATGGAGGCTATCTCTTTTTTCATGTTGCACATATGTGGGGTGATGCGTCGCAAATCACTTGTAAACATGGGTACGAGTATTGATATTATGTAGGGGCGAACAGTGTTCGCCCGTGGGGTACCATGTATAGAGAATACTCTTGTATCAAAGTGCGCACTTGCGGGCGAACACTGTTCGCCCCTACAATGCCTCAAATACAAAACAACCACACGAGCTGTCATTCTGAACGCAGTGAAGAATCTTTCTCTGTGATGCATATTAAGATCCTTCATTACGTTCAGGATGACATGCGACCCATTCTTCCAATAATGTTTGTAAAGCTATTCCATAATTTTAAGAATATATTTTGTGCCTAATGGGAAAAATGTTTAAGGTGAATGAACTTTAATGGAGGAGTAATATGAGAGTTGGTATACCTAAGGGGTTACTTTATTACAAATATCACCCCTTTTTTAATAAATTTTTTACTGAATTAGGGGCAGAAATAATAACATCAAGCCATACTAATAAGGGTATTCTTGATGAAGGGGTAAAATATTGTGTAGATGAAGCATGTCTTCCTGTGAAGGTTTTTCACGGCCATGTAGCCTCAATAAGGGATAAATGTGATTTGTTAGTTATTCCTAGAATAATGAGATTGAGAAAGAGTGAATTCATATGTCCTAAGTTCTGTGGCCTGCCTGAGATGGTAAAAAATAGTATGGGGAGTTTGCCTGAAGTTATAGGTGAACCAATATATGCTACCTCTGAAAAGGAATTGTATGTATGGGCAAGGTCCGCAGGTGAAAGGGTTGTAAGGGATAGGAATAAAATAATTACTGCATTTAAAAAAGCCATGGAAGAACAGAAAAGCTTTAAAAGTGGAATTAATGATGTGGATTATAACATAAAGGTTGCAATAACAGGTCATCCCTATAATATTTATGATAATTTCGTAAATATGGATGTTGTAAAAAAGCTTCACAAGCTTGGAGTTGGAGCTGTAACCGAGGAATATGTGGATGAGAAAAATATAGATGAGCAAATAAAGGAACTTTTTAAAAGACCCTTTTGGACCTTTGCAAGAAATTCATATGGGTTTACTACATATTTAAGTCAGGATAATAGTATCGATGGAATAGTATACATATCCTCCTTTGCATGTGGAATAGATTCAATAGTGATTGAGCTTATAAAGGACAGGATAGGAAACTTTCCACTATTAATTCTCAAAATTGATGAACATACAGGTGAAGCGGGACTGGATACAAGAATAGAGGCATTTGTAGATATGCTTGAAAGAAGGTGATATTGTGAAGGTTACCTTTCCCCATTTGGGAAATGTTTATATAGGTGTTAAGGCATTGCTTGATGGACTTGGAATAGAATATATTATACCACCATTTACAAGCAAGAGAGCCCTTGAAATAGGGTCACTGCATTCTCCAGAGGAAATATGCCTCCCATTCAAAATTAATATAGGAAACTACATACAAAGTATTGAACAGGGAGCTGATACAATTATAATTACTGGCAGCTGTGGGCCATGCAGATTTGGAGAATATTGTGAACTACAAATAAATCTTTTAAAAAGACTTGGCTATGATCTTAACTTTGTTGTAATTGATACACCTGGTGATATAGGAACAAAGGAATTTTTAAATAGAATAGGAAGTATATCTGGCAAGAGTAATAGAAATAAATATCAGAAATTTAAGGCTCTATTTGATTCTATCAAAGTACTTAATCTTATAGATGAAATAGAAGAAATAGCCCATGAGCTTGCAGGTTATGAAAAAGCAAAAGGTGAAAGTAGAAGCTTGCTCAAACAATGTAAATCAGAGGTTATGAAATGTACCTGCCCTAATGAAATGATAGAAATGTTAAAAGCATATAGATTAAAAATGAAGAATATTGAAAGGGACAGCACCAAAAATCCTGTAAAGGTTGCAATAATAGGTGAAATATATACAATAATTGAACCATTTTCAAATCTGTACATAGAGGATAAGTTAATGGAGTATGGTGTAGCTTCCAAACGAAGACTAACTCCAAGCTGGTGGGTCAAAAATACTGTGTTATCTCCACTTGGGATTAACTCAATGGATATTAAAAGAGCATCTAAGGATTACTTGAGTCTATGTGTAGGAGGGCATGCCAGGGAATGTATTGGTGAGGCAGTTTTATCCTATGAGGAGGGATTTGATGGAGCAATTCAAATTTTCCCCATGGGATGTATGCCTGAAATTGTAGCAAAGTCTATACTCCCAACCATATCAAGGGATAAGGACTTTCCCATAATGACCCTTGTAGTTGATGAGATGACAGGTGAAGCAGGCTATGTTACACGAATTGAGGCTTTTATAGATTTGCTTGAAAGGAGAAAGGAATATGTACTACTTAGGCGCTGATGTAGGTTCAGTAAGTACAGACATAGTTCTTATAGATGAGGAACTACATGTGGTAGAAAAGCTTTATTTAAAAACAAAGGGAAGACCAATTAATGCTATACAGGATGGTTTTATGCAGTTAAAGGATAGGTATAAAAGTAGTGAAATTAAAGCAGCAGGAACCACTGGAAGTGGAAGGAGTATTGCAGCGTTCCTAATAGGAGCTGATGCAGTTAAAAATGAGATAACAGCCCATGCAGTGGCTGCTCTTAATATAGATAGGGAAGTAAAAACTATAGTTGAGATTGGAGGACAGGATTCTAAAGTAATAATTCTAAGAAACGGTGTGGTTACTGACTTTGCAATGAATACTGTTTGTGCTGCCGGAACTGGTTCCTTTTTAGACAGACAAGCGGAGAGACTGGATATTCCAATTGAGGAGTTTGGAGAATATGCTTTGAAGTCAACTTCCCCAGTAAGAATTGCTGGAAGATGTGCAGTGTTTGCTGAATCTGATATGATACACAAGCAGCAGCTGGGGTATAATGAGTCTGATATTATTGGAGGATTATGTGAGGCATTGGTTAGAAATTATCTAAATAATGTAGCAAAGGGCAAGGAAATAAGCTCAAAAGTGTTTTTTCAGGGCGGGGTAGCAGCAAATAAGGGAATGAAAACTGCATTTGAAAAAGCATTTGGATTCGAGATAATAGTACCTGAGCATTATAATATGATGGGTGCAATAGGTGCAGCCTTAATAGCTAAGTCTGCATTTGAAAAATCTCAAACTACAAAATTCAGGGGTTTCCAGTTGGCCACAAGTAAATTTGTATCCTCAAGCTTTGAATGTGATGGTTGTACAAATAGATGTGAGGTTGTTAAAATTCATGAAAATGAAAATGCAATTGGATGCTTTGGTGATAGATGTGGTAAATGGAGTAGTAAAATTGCAATGTAAAAAGATTATAACGTTAAAAAGAATTTGATGTTTTTTATTTGGAGGGGTAAAATATAAAATAGCCATTATATGTTTACTTAAGGGGGGATTCTTCTGAATTTTAAATTATTTTCAATGAAAGACAAGAAATTCAATAAAAATGCTATGCTATATCTTTATGCAATGGTATTTTATTCAATTGCAGCTGGAGCCTTTGGAATGCTCCAGGGAATTTATATAAAGCTTAAAATTGGCGAAGATTTTTTAGGAATGTTAATAAGTACAAAGACCTTGGCAATGGCATTATTTGCTTTTCCATGTGCTCTTATTGTTAATCATATTGGTAAGAAAAAAGCATTATTTTTTTCTATGTTCTTCATTTTGTTTTCAATAATAATGCAGGGATATTTTCAATCCAGTTGGCTAATACTCACATTTGGTCTTATGCAAGGGTGTTTTGATGCACTGCTTTCAGTAACTGGAGGTCCCTTTTTAGCAGAAAATAGTCATGGAGAGGAAAGAGTCAGGCTCTTTAGTGTATCATTTGCAGTTAATACCTTTTCTGTAATGACTGGTTATTATATTTTTGGACAAGTAGTTGAAAATTTAACTAAAAGCATTAATATAATACAAGCCTATAGATATGGTATAATTGCATCAGGGTTTGTAGGAATTTTGGCACTTGTATTTATTGCATTAATAAAGGAAAATTCCCAAATGGGAGAGAATAAAAAAAGAATAACTCTCAAGGATTCCATTTCAGTTTTTGGTGAAAAGGGTGTATTGCAATTTATAATATATAATTCACTTATAGGCTTTGGAGCAGGACTAGTTGTTCCATACTTTGGAGTATATTTAAAATTTAAAATAAACATTACAACAAGCCAGCTTGGAGCAATAATGTCATTATCCCAGGTAGCAACAGGGGTTGGCGGATTAATTACTCCAATTCTTGCAAATAAATTCGGTAAGGTAAATTCTATAATAATGTGTCAGATTGCATCCATACCATTTTTATTGCTGATTGCAACTCCTCCTTCCATATTGATCGTATCAATAGCCTTTTTCATGCGAAGTGCATTAATGAATATGACAGGACCTATTATTAACAATATTGCAATGGATCTGGTAAGCAATGAAAAAAGATCAGTGCTATCAAGTATATTTAATCTTTCATCAAGCTTTACTAGAGCTATAAGTGCTGTGGTAGCAGGCTTTATGATGAAGAATTTTACTAATGGTTATGAAATACCCTACTACATAACTACCTGTCTTTATGTTATTGCAACAGTATATTTTTATAAAACCTTTAAGAGTTATAACAATAGTAAAACAGCTTGTTGTTAATTTAAATTATTAGGAGGAGTTTTATGGAGGATTTTATAGAAAGCATAAGGCGTAGCCCAATACAGAGGATTGCAGCTATTTGCTACATAATTAAGGACAATAAGACACTAATGATTGATAGAATAAAGGAGCCCTTTAAGGGCTTTCTGGTTGCTCCAGGTGGCAAAAAAGAAGAGGGAGAAGCTATTGGGGACTGCATAAAGAGGGAAATTAATGAGGAAACAGGGCTCATAATTAGTAATCCTGAACTGAAGGTAGCAACAACAGAGATAGGACCTGAAAATTATAACTGGATTTTATTTATATATGTGTGCAAGGAATTCTCAGGTGAGGTAAAGGAAAGTGACGAGGGTAAGCTAACATGGATTGATATTAAGAGTTTAAAGGATGAAAGACTTTCTAAAATAGATAAGGATATATTACCCTATTTGTTTTCTGATAAAAAATACCTTATGCATTTGAAATATGATGCTGATAAAAATTGTACAATCGAGAGTGTGGAGGAATTGAATGAAAGCAGGGAGTGAAGCCTCAAAAAAAAATAGAATATGGGAAATAGACTTAATTAGGTTTATTGCCATTGTTCTTATGGTTACATTTCATTTGGTTTATGATTTGAATGAGTTTGTGGGAGTCAATGTTGAGTATGAATTTGGATTTTGGTACTATGTAGGGGCAATTTCAGCGATTTTATTTATATTCATTTCAGGTATAAGCAGCGGTTTCAGCAGAAGTACATTTAAAAGAGGGTTAAAGGTCCTTGGATTTGGAATGCTAATAACTATTGTTACCTATTTTTTTGACAGTTCCCAATACATAAGATTTGGGATTCTTCATTTTTTAGGAGTAGCCATGATGCTTTTTCCACTGCTTAAAAAAATAAACAACTGGCTCTTGCTTGTTATAGGAGTATTTGCATTCATAGCTGGAAAATATATAGAAACTATTACCTTGAATACATTTTTGCTCCTTCCATTTGGATTTATGTATAGAGGCTTTGCAAGTATGGATTATTATCCTATATTCCCATATATTGCGTATTTTATTCTAGGAATATTATGTTATAAGCTATTTTATTATAAGGGAAAAAGTTTGTTTGGATTTAACTTTAATATAAATTTAGTACAAGTGGTAGGTAAGCATTCACTAATTATATATCTGCTTCATCAACCAATGATACTTAGCAGCATATATTTATTTGGATTAATAAAATAAAAATTAATATTATTTATAAAAACATCCCAAAATATTTATATAGCAGTTGGGATTGTTTTTTTATTGTGGTATTATAAATTATTGAGTACATGATTAAGTAATCAGGAGGATTTTTACTATGGATATGGTATACTTTGACAATAGCGCTACTACAAAGCCATATATAGAGGTTATAGATGAAGTTTCTGAATGTATGGGAAAGTATTTCGGGAACCCTTCCTCTGCACATAAACTTGGAATTGAAGCAGAAAGAAAAATAAAAACAGCAAGGGAAAGGGTAGCTAAGCTAATTGGAGCACTCCCTCAGGAAATCATATTTACTTCAGGTGGCAGCGAGGCAAACAATACAGCAGTAAGGGGATTAGTATTAAAGGGCGATCATATAATCAGCTCTAAAATTGAACACCCAAGTGTTCTTCATACACTTGAAGCTTTAGAAGAGGAAGGGTATGAAGTAACATATCTTAATGTGGATAATAGAGGCCTTATAAATATACAAGATTTGAAAAGCTCAATTAAAGCTAATACTAAGCTTATAACAATTATGTATGTTAATAATGAGATTGGTTCTATTGAACCTGTCATTGATATAATAAAAACTGTTAGAGAAATGAATAAAAAAACAAAGGTCCACTTTGATGCTGTACAGTCCTTTGGTAAGCTTAAGATTGATGTTAAAAAGCTGGATGTGGACTTAATGTCACTAAGCAGTCATAAAATTCATGGACCTAAGGGAGTAGGGGCTTTATATATTAAAAAGGGTTTGAGTTTGAAAGCTCTGATTACTGGAGGAGGACAGGAAATGGATGTAAGGTCTGGAACTGAAAATCTTCCTGGAATATCTGGCTTTGGAATAGCAGCAGAAATTATAGGGACTAAGCAGGAAGGGAAAAGAGATGAAATCCATAATTTAAAGAAACATTTTATTGAGAGGCTTCATGAAATAGATAAAATACTAATAAATAGCCCTCAGGATGGGTTCCATATTGACAATATATTAAATGTATCCTTTGAA
>JARDZI010000067.1 GCA_029240935.1 Clostridiales bacterium | reverse complement strand
CCTCAATATGGTAGTAATCCCAATATACCAGGGAAACATCCTCAGGTATGCTTTTTACCAAATCATCACTTATCTCTGTATCCAAGTTATAATAACTGCTGTTAGGTGCTGCAGCTCTAAAGAACATATCATCCCACATCATAGGCTTAAGACTATATTTTCTAGTAATTTCACAAACTCTGGTTAAATGCTCTACCATTAATTCATAATGGTGTTTATAGCCATTCTTTGTGAGATACTTGCCTCTCCCCAAGTCAAACGCTTCATCCATTCCTATATGTATATTTCTACTTCTAAAAGTCTTACTCATAGTTGAAATCATTGCTTCAATGAATTCATAGGTTTTTTCCTCTCCAACTAACAATACTTCATCAGTATCCTTTATATTTGCTGCAAACTCCCACTTTAATACTTCCCTTAAGTGTCCAAGTGTTTGAATACAGGGTATAACCTCAATACCTAATGAAAAAGCAAAATCATCTATATCTCTCAACTCTTCTGCAGAATACCTTCCCCTTAAATATCCGAAATATGGATATCCATCTACTTCATAGGTATCCTCAGTATAAAGCATAAACCTATTATGTCCCATTAGTGCAAGCTTTTTCAAAAGATTTTTAATTGTTGAAACCTTGTATACGGCATTTCTTGAAACATCAACCATTACACCAATATCAGGTATAAGTTTTGTTTCAACCCTATGAAAGCCATTCTTGTTACTATTATAAAGCTCTATAAAAAGCCCCAGTGCTCTAAAAAAGTCATTTGTATTTTTGTATTTGATTACATTTTTCTCTTCATGCAAGACCTCAATAGAATATACACAACTCTCATCTAATTCCTCTACCCTAACAACCTCTCCACCTGCATCAAGCTCTATATCTAATAAATCCTTTACTTCATTAATGCCCTTTATTAGGCTTTCAACATGGTCAATAAAATTTAGTTTCATTTTTCTCCTCCTCAATCATTACTAAAAGCTTCTAAACCTTATAATAATTTAAAACTTAAAAACTTATTTATTTCATTATACATTACATTTATTGCATATTCATCTATAAAAAAATAATTGCTGAGCCTTTGTATTTTAAAAAAGCACTAGATTAGCACATCATAAGGTTCTATTTTCTCCTGTCGTTTAAGTATTAAGCTATTGTCCTGTCATCTTCCAATATTTCTAAAACAAACGTTAGTTTCATCCCTATGTTTTGTTTAATCATGTAATCCTTGCAAACTTTCTTTAATATAAGATATAAGATCTATAAAATGAGTGATCTAAGGAGCTATATTTTGAGATTGACATATATCGGTCATCTATATATAATATATATAGATGACCGATATATAAAAGGAGATGAATTTATGGCTATCGACAAAAGCTTGCTCACAGGCAGCACAACAATGCTCCTATTAAAGTTACTAGATGATAAGGATATGTATGGTTACCAAATGATTGAAGAACTTTCCAAAAGATCAGATGATACCTTTTCATTAAAAGCAGGGACGCTTTATCCGTTGCTCCACAACCTCGAGGAACAGGGAATGTTAAATTCTTATGATGAAAATCCTGACAGCGCAAGAGTAAGAAAATATTACAGTATCACTAAAAAAGGTAAGGGACTTCTGGCTGATAAGAAAGCTGAATGGAAAACATATTCCTCTGCAGTTAATCAAGTTCTACAAGGAGGTGCGAATATTGCAACAGTCTAGCAAAATAAGTGAGTACTTAACTACTATTTGTAAGCAAATAAGATGGAAAAAAGCTCATAGTGTCATTTCAGAAGAAATTGAAAATCATATTATTGACCAGAAAAATGCATTTATAGCTAATGGATTGGACGAAGAAGCAGCGACTGATAGAGCAATAAAGGAAATGGGTGATCCTATTCTTGTTGGTGCACAGCTTGACCGTACCCATAGGCCAAAAACTGAGTGGAGCATTATTGTATTAACAGGTATTGCACTTTCCCTTGGACTTGCTATCAGAATGATTGTTACTAATGATTCTTATATGCCCTTGATGTTAACTAAAAGTATAATTAACACAGTAATTGGTATAGGATTTATGGTAATTGCCTACTTTTTAGATTTTACTATTATAGGAAAGCATCCTAAGATAATCTACTTTGGGCTTATTACTATAACTATAGGAATTATGATAATATCTCCAATTATAAATGGACAATATTTTTATATTAAGTTCATTTTGTTGCTTTTCCCAACAGCTTTTGCAGGAATAATTTATAATATGCGAAGCAAGGGATACTCAGGTGTTATTTTATGTGGTGTATACTTTGTTGTACCAGCATTTATTGGTGTGATTACTCCAAGTTTTTCATGTGTATATATATATTCAATAACTTGCCTTATACTACTTACAGTTGCAATTGTAAATGGGTGGTTTAATGTTAAAAAGTTAAGTGCACTACTACTTGTGTATATTCCAACATTTATTTCGTCAATGCTCATATTTTTTATAACTATATTAAATAGTCCATATGGGTTTCAAAGACTACAAGTTGCTATAAAACCTTCACTTGACCTAATGGGTGCAGGATACATAGGAACAATAACAAGAGCTTTAATAAGCGGTGCAAAATTCTTCGGGAAGGGGGATTTAGTATTAAGTTCTGGTATTGTGTTACCAAATATTGAAACTGATTTTTTATTAACATATTTGATTCATCAATTCGGATGGATAACCTTTGTAGCTATAATAGCAGTGATTCTAGTATTTATTATTCGTTCCTTTATGCTTTGTTTAAGGCAAAAAAGTGTTTTGGGTAGATTAGTTTCTACTTCTGTATTAATTACTTTTACAATGCAAGTTGTTCTTTATATTACTTGCAACTTAGGATTTATTTTGTTTTCTCCACTTACACTACCACTTATTTCTTATGGTGGAACCGCAACAATAATCAATATGCTCCTTATAGGGGTTATGCTTTCAGTATTTAAATCAGGTGACTTGGTTCATAATAAACATACCACATCAATTAAGAGGAAAAATAAGTTTATTGAAATTGTAGATGGTAAACTAATAATTGATTTGAAATAAAAAGTGCCAGGCTCGTGACAAGTGACAAGTTAATATAACTTGTCACTTGTCACGAGCCTGGCACCTAAGCCTTCTCTATCTAAAATAAGTATTTTTCTATGTCCTATTTGCTTAATCAATCCCATGTCTTGAAAGATCGTCAGCCTTCTGCTTAATGTTTCCTGGCTTACTCCAATATGGGCTGCTAAATCCTTCTTGCTTATTGTTAATTCTATTTCATTTTTATCATTTACCAAATTAAGCAGGGTGTCTGCAACCCTTTGTTCCACATCATGAAGACCTATTGATTCAATAAGATTTTCTGCATTTTGAAGTCTATTACTTAGCTCTTGAATTATCTTAACAGAAATACTTGGGTTGTTACTTATAATATTATTTAATTTAATGCCATCAATAACACATACGTTAGTAGCTTCAAGGGCCTCTGCTGTGGAGTTTAAAGGTGAGTGAATAAAAAGTGCAAGCTCTCCCATAAAGTCACCATCACCAAGTATTCTTATGATCTGCTCTTTTCCTGCTTCGGATATTCTAGATATTTTCACTTTTCCATGATGTATTACATATAGTCTTTCGCCCTTATCACCAGCTAGATAGATGGTTTCTCCTTTTTTATAGTCCTTGTTTATGGTTATTCTTGCAATTTCCATCATTTCTTTAGTGTCTAAGCTGCTAAATATAGGGACCCTCTCTATGCAGGTTTTCTCTGAAGCATTTTTTTCATTGGAACAATGGTTGCACTCCACTTAAATCACTCCTTCTCTACATACTTCAATAATCTAATAGCATTTACAATAACCACTAAAACACTAAGTTCGTGTACTAACATACCAAATGAAAGAAATACCATCTTGAACAACACTCCTGTAAGTAGTAAACCTACTACTATTATAGCAAAATATATATTTTGTTTCATATTTTTTACTGTTGCCCTGCTTAGGCCAATTGCATAGGATAATTTATTTATTTCATCAGACATTAATACCACATCCGCTGTTTCCATTGCAACATCTGTTCCTGCTCCTCCTACTGCAATTCCCAAATCTGCTGAGGCTAGTGCTGGGGCATCATTTATTCCATCTCCAACCATTCCTGCAGTTCCTACTTCCTCCTGAAGCTTTTTAAGTAATGAAACCTTATCTTCTGGAAGTAGCTCTGCATAATAATCATCTAGTCCAACCTTTTTAGCAATAGCCCCTGCCGCTCCTTTGTTGTCACCAGTTAGCATCACTACCTTTTTGACTCCAAGTTTTTTCAGCCTTCTTACCAATTTATCTGCATCTTTTCTAATTGTATCAGCTATTGAAATAACTCCTAATATTTTTTCTGAATTACTTATTATAACTGCAGTTTTACCTTCCTTCTCTTCAGCTTTCAAATATTCATCTACTGACCTTAGAATTATAATCTCATTTTCACTCATCAACTTTCTGTTTCCTACCAATATTGTATTACCTTCCAAACTTGCCTTTAGTCCTTGCCCTGAAATTAATTGAGACTCTTCAGGCTCTATAAGCCTCTTATCTAAACTTAAGCTAGCCCTTTCTAATATTGCCCTTGCAAGGGGATGCTCTGAATATCTTTCTGCGCTAGCAGTTAATTTCAACAACTCTTCTTCACTTATTCCATAGGCCTTAATATCAGTTACCTTAGGTTTTCCAATTGTCAGGGTTCCTGTTTTATCAAATGCAAGCACCTTTATTGTCCCAAGTTTTTCTATTATATCTCCACCCTTTATCAAAACTCCATGCTTAGCTCCATTTCCTATGCCTGCAACTATTGATACAGGGGTAGATATTACTAATGCTCCTGGACAAGCTATAACAAGTAATGTAAGTGATAACTCAATATCCCTTGTTACTAAATAAACTACAATTGCAAAAACCATAATTCCTGGAGTGTAGTATTTTGAGAATACCTCAAGAAATTTTTGAGTTTTTGCCTTTTTGTCCTGAGCTTCCTCAACCATTTGAAGAATTCTTGAAAATGTAGTGTCCTCTCTAACTCTGTCTGCTCTAATTTTCAAATAACCAGCTTCAATTACTGTTCCTGCAAATACTCCATCACCATTTTCCCTGTTTACTGGCATAGATTCACCAGTTATTGTGGCCTGATTTACATATGCACTTCCATCTATTACAGTACCGTCAACAGGTATCTTATCACCAGGTTTTACAATTACAGAATCACCTTTTATTACTTCCTCAAGTGATAGCTCTAATTCCTCAC
The DNA here is from genome assembly GCA_029240935.1 of Clostridiales bacterium. Lineage (GTDB taxonomy): Bacteria > Bacillota > Clostridia > Clostridiales > Caloramatoraceae > JARDZI01. The sequence continues at coordinate 7,931 of JARDZI010000067.1, read as the reverse complement.
CATCTCTAATAACTCTTGCTGAGTCTGGAGCTAATTCTAACAGGGACTTTATAGCTGATCTTGTTTTCTCTAGGGTTTTTGATTCTAAATAATTACCCAGCATGAATAGGAAGGTAACTGCTGCAGCTTCCCAATATTCATTTATGAATATTGCACCTGTAACTGCAAGAGTTACCAGTGCATCTATTCCAAGTATTTTATATCTTAATGCTCTTATTGCATTTATGGCTATTGAATAGCCTGCAATTATGGCTGCAGCAATCATTAAAGCATCAGATATGCCAGGGTACATTTTTAATTTACTCATAACCAGAGATATCACTATAATTACACCTGATATTATAACTCTCAGCCCTTTACTTATCCTTAACATATCCATCACCCCTTCTGGAATATATTCTACTTTTCTCCTAATACATCATAACCTAAACCTTCAATTGTCTTTCTTACTTGAGCAACTTCTTTTGAGCTTTCCTCAAATTCTATTTTTACCCTACTTGAATTAAACAGCACTTGTACTTCCTTAACTCCTGGTACCCTCTTAACAGCACCTTCGATTTTAGATGCACAGCTTGGGCAGGTTAATGTTTCTAGTTGAAATGTCTTTTTTATCATATTAAATTCCTCCTTAATTTTTATTTGTTTTCCTTCTGTAGCTTTATTGTAGCCCCTATATAACCTAGAAACATTGACCATAGTCAAATTTTATAAATTCTTTCTAAAACTTAAAAATAGCCTGACCTAGTTAAAATAACTAAGCCAGACTATCTATTTGCGAGTCAGACTAAAATGCCATATTTTTATTTATAGCTCAAGCAATATTCATATTTGTAATATTATTAGCTCTCTTAGGAATCGTGGATTTTGAGTTAATGATAATACCTGAAAATACAGAATTATCTTGAATACTCATTTTATCCCAAACTATAGAATCTGTGATTTTATTGTTTGTACCAACCTTGCAGTTATTTCCAATTATAGTATCTGGACCAATGGTAGAATAAGCCCCAATTTTAGTGTTTTCACCAATATAAACAGGGCCAATAATCTTTGTAGAAGGACGGATTGTAGTATTTTTACCTATAAATATATCCTGATTCTCATCCTTAAACTCTGGCAAAATACAAGTTCCACATAAAATATCCTCATGGGCTTGAATATATTTTTCAATTGTACTTATATCCATCCAATATTCATGGCTTTTATAAACTACAATTGGATAGTCTTTCTTTATCAGTATAGGAAATGTATCCCTTTCTATTGACACTACCTGTGACCTAGGGATCTCCTTTAAAACATTTGGTTCAAATATATATATACCTGCATTAATGTATTTTGATTTTACCTCTGATGGTTTTGGCTTTTCCACAATTGCTTCAGCATAGAGTTCTTCGTTATATTCAATAACATTATAATCTGATGGGTTTTCAACCTGTGTAACTGCAATTGTAACAGCAGCTAATTTTTCCTTATGAAATTTTATCATATCCATAATATTAATTTCACTTAATATACAAGTGTTAAATATGATAAAGGTATCATTGAAAAATTCTCCAGTATTTTTTATTGCTCCTCCAGTACCTAAAGGAATATCTTCATATATATAATGAATTTTTAATCCTAATTTTGTGCCATCGCCGAAATATTCCTCAATCTTTTGTTGTTTATTGCATGTACTAATTATAATTTCATTAATACCACAGTCCTTAAGTTTTAACATGTTCCTTTCTAAAAGCGGTTTTGTCATTATTGGTATCATTGGGTTAGGCAAATCCGAAGTTAATGGTTTTAATCCGGTTCCCAATCCAGTTGCAAGGAATAATGCTTTCATAAGTTTACCTCCTTAATTGTAATTTTCTAAAGCACACTTCTTCGCAAAAAGTATTATATTAAGCATTTTTGTTCGAATAAATTTTAATAAAATATTTTCATTTGCATGATCCTATACAGAAGTGTATACATACCCTGACATTTAAAATCTTTATGCCAATTTATATAGTTAGATTAATTGAAGTTATAATAATAAAAAAACCACCTTAACTGATTCTCAAATGTGACATAAAATCAGTTGGTGCTTCCTTCATATATGGATATGCAATTAAAATAGTATTTTCAGATCGAGTGCTATTTATGTTATTCATGTTCCTATTATAAAATTGCATGTGCACTGCATAAATTAGGTTCCCGCCTAATGCCGTTGTAGTATTTGTGCAGGCTGAGAAAACTGACTTTCATATAATGTGTAATCTTTTACCCGTATATATAGTATAGCACAATAGCAGTTTATTAGCAAACGCTAGTATATTTACTATATTGTCCCAGTATATTGTGATTATCCCCTCTATTTAAAGGAATACTCCCACAGGTAAATGGAGGCTACAGATCCATATGGAGAGTATCTAGTTTTAAAAATATCGAATTGCTCTTTTGAGATTTTTGGAAGCCCATAAAGCTTTCTCATTCCACGAAGTATGGCTATGTCCCCGAAGCTTATAACATCTGGCCGTTCCATAGAATTTATGAGAAGCATTTCAGCTGTCCATTTACCCACACCATCCAAGGATGATAACTGCTTTATCACCTCATCATCACTCAAAGTATGAAGTACATTCAAATCAAAGCTTCCATTCATCACATTTACTGCTGCATTTTTGATATATATTGCTTTCTTTACAGTTATGCCGCTAGCTTGAATGTCATCCACTGATTGCCCTGCTATATTTATTGGTATAATATCTCCAAAACGATTTTGCATCCTTTCCCAAATTGTGTGGGATGCTTTTGCAGATATTAGTTGACCAATAATTGCAAAAACAAGTGCAGCAAATAAATCCGGGATTACAGTACGTTCTACCCTTCCTAAGCTATCTATTACTGCTCCAAGTAAATTATCCACATTTTTTAGGTGGGAAACTTCAATATCACCATAATTAAAAAACTTTGTCTTAACCCTGAGCATATATTTTCCCCATTTCTATCAGCTTTCCTTTCATGTCGGTTGTACCTATATTGTTATTTTACACCATGTGTCAACAAATGTCTTCTCCTGAAGATTCTAGTAAATCAAATAGATCAATGCCTTTTTAAATTGCATTGATCTAATAATGAATATACTACTTATATAAATATTAATGTTTATTTTGAATCTTTTTTAGCTACACTTTTGATTAGTCGTAGTATGTTATCCACAGCAAATGCCATGTTTTCCACACTTTTATATCTACTGGTTTCAAAGGCTTCTGGTAATCGGTTTATTGAAAAAATAGAGGTTACGCCTAATTTATATGCCTCATCTATGCCATTATCCGCTCCTCCTGCAATAACTGTAACAGGAACATTTTGCTTCAATGCTCTCTTTGCTACTCCAATTACTACCTTTCCCCTTAAACTTTGATAATCAATCTTTCCTTCACCAGTAAATATCATATCTGCATCAGAAATTACAGAACTGAAATCAACAGTATCAAGGACTGTTTCTATTCCCATCTGCAGCTTTGAATCAAAAAAACCTATCATTCCTGCTCCCATAGCACCTGCTGCACCAGTTCCAGGTATTTCGCTTAATTCTTTTTTCAAATCTTTTCTTATAATTTCTGCAAGATGTTTTATACCCTCATCCAGGAGTAATACCATTTCTGGATCTGCACCCTTTTGTGGTCCAAATACATGGGCTGCACCAGTTGGTCCATACATAGGATTATCAATATCACACATTGTTATTATTTCTATTCCTTTTAGAACCTCTGCCTTACCTGATATGTCAATTCTTGAAATATCAGAGGTTGTACCGCCAGTAGGGACAAACTCCTCACCTTTTTTATTAAAAAATCTAACTCCAATTGCTGCTGCTGCACCACAACCACCATCGTTTGTACTGCTTCCACCTAGTCCTACAATTATCTTGTTTACTCCTCTACCTGCAGCATCTAAAATCAACTGCCCAACACCATAGGTTGTGGTCTTTCTAGGATCCTTTCTATCCTCAACAAGTGGAAGTCCAGCACAAGCTGCCATTTCTATTACTGCAGTATTTCCATTGTCAATTATTCCATAGAAGGAATCCATGTCTTCAAAATAAGGATTCTTTGCTATAACATTTACCTTTTCTCCTCCTAATGCAGTAATGAAGCAATCCACACTACCCTCTCCACCATCAGCCACAGGTATGGAAACAACTTGGCAATCAGGAAAATGCTCATTTACTTTACTTTCTATAATCTCACATATCTGTGTTGAGCTTAGTGTTCCCTTAAATGAATCAGGAATTAAAATTACTTTTTTCATACTTGTCTCCTTTAAAAATTATTACTTTTAAAAGTCGCCTTCTTTGGTTAACTAGAAAGAAGGCGACTAAATGTTGTCAGTTAAATAACCATTACTGATACTCCATCAGGAATAATAGTAATCTTCGAATTCTTTCTACCTAAAATCTCATCTGCCTTTGCAATTGCTTCTTCCACAGAATGTGCAGGAATCATATGTAAATCAGAAACCATATCATCTGGCGCATCTGATACATACACAACCTTTGCCTTTTTTAGTACACGTGCAAATATTTGGGATTGCCATTGATCTGGAATAGTGTTCTCACTTAATGTTGCTAAGAATTCACTCATCATTTTATCTATATCCTTTTCTTCCCTAAATGACTTATAGAAATGCTCTCCTCCATGACCATCATTTGATTTTGCAATCATAATAATTACTCCACCATTATTAACTGTAACCTCTGCTGCTGTCATACCCTTAACAGCTTGATAAATATTCTGGTCCAAAGGGTATCCTCCATTTGTTGAGATCACTATGTCTGATGGCACACTATTAACCTTGCACTGACTGTTTAAAAATTTACAACCTTCTATATGAGCCAGGTCACAATCTCCAGCTACTGCATACATTACTTCCTTTTCAGAGTTAATTACAACATTTACAATGAAGTCCAATCTTGCGGTTCTTGCAGCGTAAAGCATATCCTTGTGTATTGGGTTGCCCTCAATAATACCAGTCCTTGACTTTTTATTGTCTATAAACTCTGCATTATGGTTATACATAACAGTAGCTCTGCTAGCAATTCCAGGTAAGACGCTCTTTCTTCCTCCTGAGAAGCCAGCAAAAAAATGTGGTTCTATAAATCCTTCAGAAATAAGAAGATCTGCTTCTATTGCCAGTTTGTTTATAATAAGCAGTCCACCTGATGGAAGTACTCCTATATTTATAAGCATACTCTCATCATCACAGTCATGTACATATATTTTTTCATTTGCAATTATCTCAGACCCAAACTTTGCTTCCAGCTCATCTTTAGTTGTTTCTCTATGACATCCTGTGGATATTAATATAGTAATATCAGCATCAGGATTACCTTTTCTTATTTCTGCCAGCATTAGGGGCATAATAACTTTGCTTGGTACAGGTCTTGTATGATCACTTGATATAATGACAATCTTGTTTTTACCCTTTGCCATTTCCTTTAGTCTTGGAGTTCCAATTGGATTCTCAATAGCTTTTTGTACTAGTTCCTCCTGTCCAAGTTCAGGTTTGTAGTGATGCAAATCAGATACTAGAATAGCGTTTATCCTTTCTTCTGGAATTTCCACATCAAGATATTCTTTACCATAGGGTAATTTAACATTTGGCATATTTTATTCCTCCTTTTATTAATATTATCAATTTTAATTTTCACTAAGCATTTTACCAATTTCTATAGCTTTTAATATACTTTCCTCATTTGCTATCATTTTCCCTGCTATATCAAATGCAGTTCCATGATCCACAGAGGTTCTTATTACGTCAAGACCTACTGTTATATTAACTCCACTGTCAAATGCCAATAGCTTTAATGGAATATGCCCCTGATCATGGTACTGGGCAACAACAATATCAAATTCTCCTTTGTAGGTACGATGAAATACCGTATCTGGAGCTATTGGACCTGTTACATTTATTCCTTCCTCCTGACATACTATAATTCCAGGAGTTATTTCATTAATTTCTTCATCTCCAAATAGCCCATTTTCTCCTGCATGGGGATTTAATCCTGCCACAGCGATTCTTGGGTTTTCAAATCCAGTCCTTTTCAATGTATCATGTGCTAAATGAATAACCTCTATTGTTCTTTTCTTGCTTACGTTTTCGCAAGCATTCCTCAGAGATACATGGGTTGAAGCATGAATTGCTTTTAATTTATCGCTCCATAATAGCATTGCATATGAATCACCCTGGGCAAATTCTCCAAATATCTCAGTGTGCCCTGCATATTTATATCCTGCCATATGTAAAGCTTCTTTGTTTATTGGTGCAGTTACAACTGATGTTATTTTCTTTTCCAATGCAAAGTCTATTGCAGACTTAATATACATAAACCCACACTTGCCACCAGTAACACTTACTTTACCTACTGTAATATCATCAACATCTATAGGATATGGGTCAAAGACATTTATATTACCTTCTTTAAAATCTTTTAAGCCTTCTATTCTATTAATACTGTATCCCATTTCAAACTTGTCATTATAAAAATTCAGAAGCTCATAACTCCCAAATACAATTGAATTCTGGGTAAGTTCAGGTTTTGTCTTTAAAGCTTTCAAAATTATCTCAGAACCTATGCCACAGGGGTCTCCCATAGTTATTCCAAACAAGCTCATTTCACAACCTCCTTTAGCTTTCTGTGGGCATATGTTATAACATCATCTTTTCCAAAAGCCCCAGCCTTTGTTACAACCTTCAATCCCTCAAAAGGACCTCCTACTAGCTTCATCATAGGGATTCCAAAGGCTATTTCCTGTAATATTGAAGAACCAAGGGATTCCACTTTCTCGAAAAATCCAATGGCTGTATCTCCTCCTGTAAGAAATACTCCAGAAACTTCAGCTTTATCTAAAATTTCTTTTGATATATCTCCAATTAAATTCTGAGTGAAAATGCTGATATACTCATTTGCCATACCTCTTTTTTCCCCTGCCTCATTGGTTTTAATATACTCCTCATAATCATAGGAGGAGGAGGTAAGCAGCATTGTGTCCTTTCCTTCCTTTAGAAGTTTTACAGCTTCATCAATAAATAATTCTATTTCAGCTTTTCCCTCAATAATGTTATAAACCGGCACTTTGACTAATGTTATCCCATTGCTTTCAGCATATTTTATCTGCTGCCTTGTTACATTGCTCACACTGGCTACAATTGATAAGGCAGGTGCTGTACTTTTTTCTATTTCAAAAAGATTGTCTGCCATTGCAGCTGTCCCTACCAAAAGTGCCTTCTTACCAGTTTTTATACTTGCTTTTATAATATTTCTCATATCCAGGTTTGAAACTGCATCAAATGTATATACCCTGCCATCTGAAAGGTCTATATCTTGATTTTGAACCCTATCCAAGGATATATGAGTAATTTTTTCAATATAGGTCTCCTTTAGAAGCTCTGTTATATTATCTTCCTTTACTGGTTTCTTAGGGTCTTTTCCCATCTCGGTTTTTGTTATAGGCACATTATTTAGCATATGAATCCCATTAATAGTGGTTCTTTTAAGATCTGGAAGTGCTGGTGCAAATATAACCAGTTCACTTTGATAAGCCTCATCTACTGCTTTTATTTCCTTTGCTATATTTCCTCTTAAAGTTGAATCTACCTTTTTTATTACATATTTAAAGTTTGAGAAATCTACCTTGCTTAAAATACTCCTCACCGTGGCATAAGCCTTTTCTCCAGACATTCCCCTTGATTCTGTGTCAATAACAAATGAGCTTGAATCAGTATCTATAAGCTCACTTGAGAATACTACGTTTGTATCAATACCACGTCTCTTTAATTGGACTCCTGTATCATTGGCACCTGTGAAATCATCTGCAACAATTAAATATCTATCCAAAATATTACCCCTTTTTTCAAAATAAAGTAGGAGGCGTGCTGTTCTAGGCATCACCTATATT
>JARDZI010000066.1 GCA_029240935.1 Clostridiales bacterium | reverse complement strand
CCTTCAAATGTAACAAATATTCCCTTCATAGTTCCTCCTAATATTCAGCTAAATATATATCTCCATCTTTATATATTTGAGAAGTATAGCTACTCAAATGTTCATTATATTTAATTATATAATTTTACAGTCAAAATTAAAAGAAATAAATAAGGCTTTGTTTAAGAAAGATATTGAAACTCAATAATTCTATTGTAGCGTCAGCTGCCTACAGCTGACCGCCCTCTCGAGTGTGTAAGGATGACCTGTTTTAAATATGAAGTCTCCATGGTTGATGATGCCCTAGTCAGCCGTTGGGGGCTGACGCTGCAAGGGTTAGGGTTTCAATATCAACATCTTTCCTAAACATAGCATAAATTATTGTATTGACATAGCCACTTCGATATACTCTGCGGATTTATCCGATAATCCATTTATATGTATACCCCTGCTTTTATAGAAATATATTAATTCAATAATTTCATTGGTTATAATCTCTCCTGGCAGTAATACAGGTATTCCAGGGGGATAGGGTGATACCATTTCGCAGCTTATCATTCCTGAAGCCTCACTAAGCTTAACTTTTATTTTAGGGCTGTAGTATGCAGCTCTCATGCTTATTTTAGCTGTATTGACCTTTTCTCCAATATCTACTTCCCCATTATAAGATTGCACCCCCATAGGCTTGTTCCTGATGTCAGAATTATCAGCTTCACAAATGGGAACAGGCACTCCATCAAGGCTTTTCATTTCCCAAAACGATGCTTCTGCAGCTTTTCCTGCCCACAGCGAACCACTTTCTACCCCATTCTCCCTACTTCCATACTTCATAGCAATTTCAAACAGTGCATTATACAATCCTTCAAGAGATTCCCCATCATTTCCTATACTTGTTAATGCCACAATATTATTTAAATCAGACATTTCTACTTGAAATCCATACTCTTTTCTCAATATTTCATCAAGCTTTACCCCTGGGATCAGGGAAAGCTTCTCTTTAAAAATATTTATGTTATCTAAAAGCTCATCAATTAATTGTTTACCCCTGTCCTCCATTATGTATCTTGCTGCATCTATTGATGCCATAAATACATATGAGGGGCTTGTACTCTGGAAAACCCTTAGCATAAATTCTATTCCCTCTGTTTTAATATTAGCAGTATTAAGGAGGGCTGTCTGTGTCATTGCTGGGATTGTTTTATGAAGGCTCGTAACTGACAGGTCTGCCCCACACTCCATTGCTCCCTTTGGAAGCCTTGGGCTAAAATAGGAATGGGCTCCATGTGCCTCATCAACAAGTACCAGTATGTTTCTAAGGTGAGCTTCTCTTGCAATCCTCTCCAAATCCATACATGTCCCATAATATGTGGGATATGTAAGTACCACTGCCTTTGCATCCCTATTCTCATCCATCACCTTTATAACATCCTCAACCCTTAGGGATACAGCAATGTTAAAATCCTCCAGGGTGGTTGGATTTAAGTACACTGCTTCCAAATCCCCTAAAAGACAGGCCATAAATACTGATTTATGGCAGTTCCTCTGTACTATTATCTTGTCACCTGGCTTGGTGACACCTAAAATCATACCGTATATTCCAGAGGTACTTCCATTTACTAAAAAGTAGCTTCTATTTGATTTGAAAGCCCTTGCAGCAGCCATTTGAGCTTCTAAAATCATTTCCTCAGGCATGTGAAGATTATCCAGCCCGGGAACCTCTGTATTGTCTATTTTATATAAATTATCCTGAATCCAGTTTAATTCCTCAAAGCCTCGACGATTATTTTTGTGTCCTGGCATATGTAAGGAGATAACTCCCTCATCTATATATTTTCTTAAGCCCCGAATTATGGGTATATCATTCAAATTTATCAGCTCCTTGAAAGGGTGTATTTTGTTTTGCGTGTATAGTATAGGAATAATGGTCTTTGTCATTTTGAGCGTAGGGGCGAACACTGTTCGCCCCTACGTTGTGCTGGCACCAATGGTTATTATCTTTAATTATATAGTTATAGAAGCTAAATTAAAAGGAATAAATAAAAGCAGCCTTATGGCTGCTGTAGTAAGGGGGTCAGTAATTTTTTTATTCTGTCCTTATAAAAGTCATAGAATATGTCCTCTACCTCTAGTTCACCTATGCTTTTAATACAAAGGCTGCAAACATTCTTGCCTAAAAGGTTTATTCTGTTGTTATGTATTGTTCCATAACAAATTGAACATTTCATTACATCACCTGCAAAAATATTTTTATTCTAGTTTAAGTATTGCCTTTTTGTTCCATAATATTCATAAGCATAGATTTTTGTTACTGCCAAGGAATATTAAAAAGTGTTTTAATGAAAACTATAAAAGGGGTGATAATATGAATAATACAAGATTTCTTGTTGCTGGTTATGTGGAAAACCTAAAAGGCCAAATTGAACATGTTATAGATTATCTTTATGAAAATCCTGAAACCTCTTTTAATGAAGCAAAGTCCTCGGATTTAATATGCAGCATACTAACAGGTGAGGGGTTTGAGGTTGATAAGGTGGTTGCTGGAATTAAAAATTCCTTTATTGCCTCCTACGGTTCCTCTAAACCTAGGGTGGCTTACATATGCGAATATAACGCTACTGAGGGCTTAGGTCATGGTTGTGGCCACAATGTGACTTCTGGTATTAATATGGGTGCTGGAATTGGGCTTAAAAGAATTGTGGATGAGATTGGAGGATCGGTCCTTGTCATTGGCTGTCCCTCAGAGGAGTCATACCCTACAAAAATAATAATGCTAAATTCTGGGGTTTTCGATGATATTGATGCTGTAATATGCGGTCATGCAATGGATAGGACTTGTGAAAGTGGAAGCTCCCTTGGAATGCTTGTTTTAAAGCTTAAATTCAAGGGCAAAGAAGCCCATACCTCTGTTGATTTGCATAAAGGTATTAATGCACTTCAACCCTGTATTATGCTGTTTAACATGGTTGAAGCAATAAAATCCAAATATAATACTGATATTTTTATAAATGGGATAATTAATAATGGCGGAAAATCTGTTTATTTTATTCCAGGTGAGGTGGATTGCACATTTATGATTAAGTCTCAGGATAAGTCCATAATGGATAATGCATGCCAGGAAATAATCGGCTGTGCAGAATTTGCAGGAAAGCTATACAAATCTAGCTTAGAATATACCTATCCTGAGGTTCAGTATTTACCCCTTGTAACCCATGAAAAGCTATCAAAAATTGCGTGCCACAATCTGAAGGAAAGAGGCATAATAGAAATACATGGACCAGTCACAGTTTCTGGAAGCTTGGACATAGGCAACATAAGCCAAAGACTGCCTGTGATACATCCCTATATTGGAATATGCGAAGCTCCTATACCCTACTATTCAAAGGAGTTTGCAGCTGCAACAATAACCAGGTATGCAAAGGATAATGCTCTCAAAGCCGCCCAAGCACTTGCATTGACTGGTGTTGATATTATACAGGGTTCTAATATATTGTAGCGTCAGCCGTAACTAGGGCTGACCTGGGTTTGAGCACTTACAAAAGGTCAGCTGTGGGCAGCTGACGCTACAGTCCTTAAGAGTTTCATCCTTTTTTGTGCTGGCGTGAGAGCCGTAATGATAGAAAAGCCGTTCCAATACCAACATAAAAAAATGCCAGGTATAGAAGACTCCTAATCCTCTTACCTGACATTCTTTTTTATGCTATCTTACTATAATTCATTAAACAAATAATTTTGTTGTAAAGCTCAGTACTTGGTTCAAAATAAAAGCCATAAAGCTTGCCATCCTTTTCATAAATACAGTTGTATGCACTGCTTCTATTTCCAGAACATAGGAAGTTGTATTGCTTATACAATTTTTCACTATGTTTTCCAAATTCCCATTTTTCGATTTTAATAATTCGCTTTGTATTTATGTTTAACACTGATTTTTTCTTATAACCACTTAGCTTTTCAATAATTAATTCTCTATCAATTATAAGGTATTTGTACCTTTTATTACCCTTTGCCCATGAATAAGCCATCCCAATTGCTGCAAGTAGTATTAGTACATAACTAACAAGTAAAAATTCCTCAAAAATATTTCTTAAGCTGCTTATTAATATAACAGTATTGATAAAAAGTATTACAAAGCCAAAAATCAAAACAATTTTAATTGCCCTCTGCTTTTTGTATCCAACGATCTCTTTATATAATGTCCCCATGTCTATCTCCTTCAAAGTAATATTGCGAACAAAGCTAATTATACAATGGTTTTGGGTTAAACACTAATGCTGAAAACCACCTTTTATCCTATTATTGTTTCTACATCCCTGTTTATTTTGATTTATGCCATTGTAGCTCATTGAAGATAACCAGACCTTTGTTTTAGTCATGACTTTAGAGTTTATGTCTTTTCCATCAGATGTAAAGTTATTTATAACATTTACAAGTTTCTTTATAATATAATGAATATATATTATACATGTAAAATGTAGTGGCAGGCATGGAAGCCTGCCACTACAATGCGAAAATTTTAATGCATTATATATAGATATACAAAATTCTTACTATTCAATGTATAATGGATATAATATTTAGACGGGAGGATTTGCTGTTATGAAAAGATTAACCCTATTATTAATAGTAATTTTAATAAGCTTAAATATAGTTGGCTGCAATACCAATAAAACAAAGCCAATAATAAATAATGACCCAATTGATGTGGAAAGTCCATTAGAGAGTGTTGATGATAATAAGCTTAATAAATATGATATAAATGTTGAACTAAATCAAACAGAAAAGCTTCTTATAGGTGAAGCAAAAATAAGCTATATAAACAATGAAAACCTAGGACTTGATAAAATATACTTTCATATTTACCCGAATGCATACAAAAGGGAGGAAACTTCCCCTGTACCACTTGAGGATTTTGAGGTTGTTTATAGGGGGGTTTTTAAGCCAGGCTTTATTGATATAACAAGTATATCAAGTAATAATGAAGAACTTTTATATAATATTGAAGGAACTGATGAAACCATATTAGGTATAACTCCCGAAGCTACCCTTAAGCCTGGTGAGAGGATAGAAATTTTAATAGCCTTTAAAATAACACTTCCACCAGTTGATGACAGACTTGGATATGGAGATGATTGCTATAACTTTGGAAACTGGTATCCTATTGCTGCTGTATATGATGATTCAGGCTGGAATCTTGACCCCTATTATGCAATGGGAGACCCTTTTTACAGTGATATATCTGATTACAAGGTTAATATTAAGGTTCCTGAGGAGTTTATTGTAGCAGCAACAGGTGTAGCCCTAGAAGAAAAGGTTCTAGAGAATAAAAAGACCTATTCCTTTGAGGAAAAATCCATAAGAGATTTTGCCTGGGTTGCAAGTGATAAATTTCATGTGGATGTTGATAATGTGGATGGAATTAAGATAAAAAACTACTATCTTGGTGGAAGTAAGGCAAGAAATGAATATGCCATGACTGTGGCTAAGAACTCAATCAAAATATTTAACAAAATGTATGGTAAATATCCATACAAAACCATTTCTATTGTGGCCACACAGTTTATATCTGGAATGGAGTATCCTGGTATAGTGTTTATTAATAAGGACTATTACTATAATTCTTCAGACCAGTTCTATCTTGAGGTTACTATTGCCCATGAGGTCGCTCATCAATGGTGGTACAACGCTGTTGGAAATGATGAGGTGGATGAAGCCTGGGTTGATGAAAGTCTTGCTGCATACTCTGAGGTTGTGTACTATGAAAATACCAATAGCAAGGAATATGGAGCTTCCTACATGAGGTCTGAATATACTGAAGTGTACAATAATTATAAGAATAATATCCAGGTGGGAGAGAGGATACTCCAACCAGTTTATGAGTTTAATAACCTAAACGATTATGCAGTGCTGGTTTACTATAAAGGGGCAATGCTACATGACGCCATTCGAGAAGAGGTGGGTGATGAGATATTCTTTAAAATTCTCCAGACCTACTATGATGAGTATAAATTTAAAAATGCAACTTCCCAGGATTATATAGATGTTGTTGAGGAGGTTACAGGAAAAGCATGGGATGTTTTCTTTAATGAGTGGCTTTAGGGTGACCTGGAGTAATGGTAAAAGTAGGGGCGAACAGTGTTCGCCCGCTAGGCATCAGCAAAATAGTCTGGTTTTACAAAAATGAGGAATATGGAGAGTAATATATGTTAGCAACAATAAAAGCAAAGGCAAAACAATTAAAAAAACAAATAATAGTCGTGTATTTAGCATATATGCATAAGGATGTAAAGTGGTACAAAAAAGCTTTTTTACTGCTTATACTTATATATGCATTAAGCCCTATAGATTTAATTCCAGACTTTATCCCAATACTTGGATATCTTGACGATATTATATTAATCCCACTTGGCGTTGTATTTGCTATGAAAATGATTCCAAAGGAGGTTTGGGAGGAATGCAGGTTACAGGCTGAAAGTGGTGTAAGTATTGATAAGAAATACAAAAGTATTGGTGCAGTATTTATCATATTAATATGGGCAATTGTTACATGGGGAATTTTAGCTAAGCTTCTATAAAATAAAAGGCACATGAAACAAAAATTTCATGTACCTTTTGCTGTGTTGTGCATGCTGTAGTGGCTGCTGCCCACAGCAGCTTGATATTTTTAGTTTCACAATTACACCCAAGAACTAAATAACTTTTGTGTGTATAGATTCACATAGTTCAAATGACTTTTGTGAATAGGCTGATTACCTTATTAATTGACACTTAAACCCACAAGTGATACAATCTATATGACTAAAAATATTTAATTAGTCATATAGATTGGAGGATGTGAAAATGCCCAAGTTTAATGATAGTGAAAAGGAAATTATACATAATAATTTACTAAGGGAGGGTGAAAAATTATTTGCAGCACATGGACTGAAAAAGGTTACTGTAGATGATCTGGTTCAGGCAGTAGGAATTGCCAAGGGTTCTTTCTATACTTTTTATATTAACAAAGAACACTTGTACATGGATATAAGTCAAAATATACAGCAGCAAATGTGGAGTGAACTGGATAGTTTTTTGTCAATGAACTCAAATCTCCCACCTAAAGAATTAACAAAGCAGGTTTTCTTCTGGATGCTTGAATTTTCCGAGCATTATCCCATTCTATCCCAAATAAATTCTGCTACTCTTGATTATCTGATTCGAAAGCTGCCACAGGAAGTCATCGAAAAGCATACCCAAGAAGATAGTGATGCTTTGAAAAAGCTATCTGATTTTGGTGTAAGTTTTACCTGTGAATCCGATTTTGCAGCAATAGTGCTTCAAACTGTATATTTTTCTATCGTAAGATTAAAAGAAGAAGATAAAGAAACAAGACAAGCAGTAACTGAAGTTTTGATAAATGGTGTAATAGACCAGATTGTGAGGGACTAACTATGATTAGTGTAGATAATGTTTTTTTTAAGTATCCCGGTTCAAAAACTGACACTATTCATGGTGTCAGCTTTAAGGTAAATCAAGGTGAGATTTTTGGGTTTCTCGGACCATCAGGTGCAGGAAAAAGCACTCTTCAAAAGATATTAACAGGTGTATTGCGTGATTATAGAGGAAGCGTAAGGGTTTTCGAAACTGAAGTCAAAGATCGAAATAATTTATTTTATGAAAATATAGGTGTTGATTTCGAGTTTCCTAATTTCTATGGCAAATTTACTGCCTTAGAAAATCTTAATTATTTTGCATCTCTTTATAGTAGAAAAACAATAGATCCCATGCAGCTTCTAGAATTAGTTGGACTTCATAATGATGCTGACAAAAAGGTAATAAACTTCTCAAAGGGAATGAAAATGCGTCTCGGATTTATACGTTCCATACTTCATGACCCTAAACTGTTGTTTCTTGATGAGCCAACCAGTGGACTTGATCCTGCTAATGCAAGAACTATTAAGGATATGATATTAGAACAGAAAAGGTTGGGAAAGACAGTCATTCTAACCACACACAATATGCATGATGCAGAAGAATTATGCGATCGTGTAGCTTTCATTGTAGATGGAGAAATTAAGGCATTAGATGCACCACTTGCTCTAAGGAAACACATAAGGGATAAAGAAGTCAAATACGCCTATTCCCAAGGAGAAAAAGTGCTGGAAGGAACTACTCTCCTTTCAAAACTACATAATGATAAGGATTTCATTAGGATTCTCAATAATGGTTCACTTACAAGTATACATTCTAAAGAGCAAACATTAGAGGATGTATTTATTGAATTGACAGGCAGGTGTTTACATTGAGAATATCTCATGCAATTAAAAATGATATTCGCTACCAAATAAAATATGGATTTTACTTTTTATATCTTTTTATGACAATTGTATACCTAGGAATATTGTATATTGTACCAGACAAGTACAAAGATATTGGTTTGTCCATTATTATTTTAACAGATCCTGCTATGTTGGGTTTTTTCTTTATTGGGGGAATTTGGCTATTAGAAAAAGGAGAAGGATTGCATAAATTTTATTCCATATCACCTCTTAAGCCTATAGAGTATATTTTTTCTAAAGCTTCCTCATTAAGTATTATATCCACCTTATCTGCACTAAGTATTGTGCTATTTGGAATACATAAGACAGTTAATTATCCAATGTTATTACTTATTGTTTTTATAGGTTCTATGATTTTCACCTTACTTGGTTTGACCCTTGCCACTTATGCCCATTCTGTAAACAACTACTTGCTAATTAGTATTCCTGTTGAGGTTTTTATTACATTACCACCAATTCTAGCTGCCTTTGGAATTAACCACCCGATTTTAGAGGTTTTGCCTGGAACTATATTCTGGCAGGTAGTAACAATGTCAATTAAAGCCCCAGAGAATTCCTCATTCATAATGCCTATTATAAGCATGGTCCTATGGCTGGGAGCTGCAATACTTTTAGCCTTACTCAGGATTCCTGCTGCACTTCAAGCAGATGGAGGGGAGAAATTATGAAGCAAACCTTTAAATTATTTAAAATTGGGTTACAACAAACTATGCGTGATGGCATGTTGTTTGCGCTTTTACCTGCACCATTTTTATTAGGGTTATTTATAAAGATAGTAATACCGATTGCAGACCATCTTTTACAAGCTAACCTCTCATTTAGTTTGCAGCCTTGGTATCCTCTAGCTGACGCGATCCTAATTGGCCTAACGCCTATGTTCTTAGGTATGGTAAGCGCATTTATCATTCTTGATGAGAGGGACGAGGGTACAGGATTATATTATCAAATCACCCCTGTGGAAGGATATTCTTATCTTTTGGCAAGAATCGGATTACCGATGGTATGGGCTTTCTTATGCTCTGTATCAGCAACTCTTTTGTTTGGTATATCCCATACCCCACTTTTACAGATAATATTCCCATCTATTATAAGTACATTTATGGGAATTGTGATTTCTATGATGACCGTATCCTTTGCAGGAAATAAAGTTGAGGGGTTAGCAATTTCAAAGCTCTCAGGGATAAGTTTTTTAGGACTGTTTGCTGTATGGTTTGCGCCAACCCCCTATAAATACCTTGGGGCAATTTTACCCAGCTTTTGGATTGGAGAGTTGGTCCTTAATGGTTCAAGGATTATTGTAATAATAGCTGGATTAGTAACTTGTCTGTTTTGGGTTTATTTATTTACAAGGAGATTTTTGCAAAAAATATGACCATTGTGTGGAATTATATGTATGGATAAGCTATCAAGTCTCTGGGTTTTACTTTATCAAGCTCTATGACTCTACCCCGGAAGCAACGATGTTCAGCTTTAGCTAGGGGAGTTCACTGGGAAGTACAAAGATGAATGGTCATTCCATTAGACTTAAACAATACTAGGTACATGAGTTATAAATTATTTTACAATAACTCATGTACCTAGTATATTTTATTCCATTTTAATTTTTCTATAGGTTAAAGCTCCCAGCATTACTGTCAGTAGAGTTAATCCAATTGAAATAATGAATCTTCTATACTCCAAAGGGTGAGCAATTCTTTCTCCTTCTTTAACCATAACAACACTATCTGCATGTATATCCATATCTCCTCCATGTTCGCTGCAGGCTCTATTGAAGGTTCCTGTTATCTCAATCAGATCCCCTTTATTATGATAATCTCCAAACACCTTTACCTTATCTGCATCTTCACTTCTCATCCATATTCCCATTGGAAGGGTCCCATCACTTATATTTATCCATGTGTAAGAACCCCTTTTCAAGGCTTCTCCGATTGCCTCTCCACTAATCTTTACTTGTTTTTTATCAAAAACTTTTCCATTCTCCACAAGCTCATTAAATGTAAGCTTTTCATCCGCCAAAGCTATTCCGGTAAATGAGAAAAATATTAAAAACACTGCTAAAACTATCTTGAATATCTTATACATACTTTTTTAATCCCCCCAGCTATAAACCCTACTAATACAAAAATGGACATAAACTCCAGCCTGCCAAGGTACATTGCTATTATATAATAGATCTTAAGTCCTGTTGGCATTGAAGGAGCAACAACACCAATAGATAAGCCTACGTTTCCTGTGACAGATGCTGCTTCAAATGCTGAGCTTAATATTGGGTAGCCATAATAGGTACCTATGCCCGTTCCAATTAAGAATAAAACCATATAGCATATAATTATAAAAGCTGAGCTTTTCACTACTCCATCTCCAAGAATGTTATCCTTCATATAGTGGTACTTAAAAACACTTACTTTTCTTTCAGAGCCTAACAGCTTTTTAACATCGGCAGCTATTCCCTTAAACACAAGACCGACTCTTAAGCCTTTGAAACCTCCTGCCGTTGAACATGCAGATCCACCAATAAGCATTGCTATAATCATCATTAATACTGCAAAGTCTCCCCACTCAAGAAAAAATTGTCTAGAGTAAACATTTGCAAATCCTGTGGTTGTGTGTGCTGAGAGTAAATTATATACTCCTTTTCTAAAAATCCCTAGTGCATTTGGATAAACATTAAGCTTTGAAAGTCCCAAAGCAACAAAAAATGATGTGAGAGTTGCTGTTACAAAAAAACTCTGGGTTTCAATGTTTTTAAATATTTCCTTTCTACTTCCTGACCATATTGCATAATGCAGTCCAAAGTTGAAGGAACCTATTATAAAAAATACTATTGTCAAAATTTCATAGGACATACTGTGATAATAAAGCATATTCTGAGTCATTGGGGCAAATCCCCCCGTACTCCAAGCTGACATAAATATAAAAAGCCCATGAAAAAATGCTGAAACAGGCTTTAATCCTATAAACATTCCGTTTATCCACAAAACAAGTGTACCAACTGCTAAATATATCATACTGATTTCCCATATTATTCTTGCAGTGCCCTTAACATTTGGAACCAATTCAATATCCTTTCCTTCTCCTACATACATTTTATATGCTCCTGCAGTATTCTTTACAAGGAAGCATAGAGCCAGGACAACCATACCCTGACCACCAACAAATGTTAATATGAACCTCCACATATTTAATCCCATTGATAAATGTTCAAGATCCTGTGTCAATACCAGACCTGTTGTTGTAAAACCACTCATAACATCAAATGTAGCATCCAGAAATGATCCAACGTGTCCACTTAATTTATATGGAATTGCACATAAAAACATGAGTATAATCCATGATAGAGATGCCACAATCAAGCCCTGTTTCCACTCAACCTTAATCTTACCAACAGCATCTCTTCCAAATAATATCATTACAAACCCTGTACCCAACCCAATATTTAAACTTATTACAAAATCTATAACTACATTCCACTCTCTAAAAGCTAGGGAGGTAAATATTGGCAAAACCATAAGACCAGCTGTTCCCAGGATAACAAATCCTGTATAATAACTTATTATTTTAATATCATAAATCCCCTTTTTATTTAAGTTCATACTATCCTCCCTATATAAGCCACGATAAACCAACTAAAGCTATAATAAAAATTGATACAAATCCGATTTCAACAAGAACTCCATTTATAATTTTTTTTCTATTTAACATTTTATATCTCCTAAAATACTTTTTTCTACTTCCTTCAATTTTTCAATATTTGTAGTTATTAATACCTTATCTCCTTCAACTATTTCAATACCACCCCTTGGAAATATAACCTTTTCATTTCTTACTATTGATACAATTACACATTCCACAGGAAGTTCTAAAGAACTAATTATTTTATTACAGCAGATGCTATTTTTGTTGATTGTCGCTTCTGCAAGAATTATTTCTCCTCTATCAAGAGTTTGCATTACTTTTAATCTATTTCCAGCAAACTGACCTTCAATTATGTTAGCAATAACCTCTGTGCTACACACAGTTTTATCTACACCAAGTGTTTTAAATATTAATCTGTTTTTAGGATTATTTACTCTTGCTATGGTTTTATTTACACTGAATGCATTCTTTGTAATCTGACATATAACAAGGTTCTCCTCATCCTTACCAGTGACAGCTGCAACAACTTCAGCTTCTTCTATTCCTGCATCCTTCAATACATCTAAATTAGTACCATCACCACATATTATGGCTGTATTAAATTCCTCAGCAATCTTATCACATAGCTTTCTGCTTTTTTCTATTAATGTAATCTCATATTTCTTATCTATTAGCATTTTAAGAAGGTAATAGCCAACCTTTCCTCCTCCAACAATTATTGCTTTCATACAAACACCTCCTTTGACAAGGATGAAATCAATTTCCCTCTGTTCTTTCTATTTATAGTACAAACTAATTTATCATTATCCAGTACCTCATCCTCCTTATCAGGCAGTATAAAGCTTCCATTCCTGAACAGAGAAGATATTATACAATTATTAAATTTTTCAATTGAACTAACAGTTCTTCCATTACCTTTTCGAACATGTAATTCTACTATTTCAATATTATTATCAAGAACTGATAGTATCTTTGAACCTTCTTCAATAATTCTGTTTCTAATTATTTCATCTGTAAGCTGTATTGGTTCAACTATCTCAATTCCAAGGCTTTCATATATGAATTCTTTTTCAGGTTCACAAACCCTTGCAATAACTCTTTTAACTCCAAATATATCACTGGCAATTTGAGATGCCATAATATTTGTATTATCATCAGAGGTTAATGCTAAAAAAACATCTGCCTTATCTATTCCACCATCTAAAAGTACATCATTGTCAAATTCCACTCCCCTTATTCTATGTCCATTAAATCCGCTTCCCAGCCTGTCTAGATTATCAATGTCATTATCAATTATTGCAATATCGTGTCCCTCATTGGAAAGCATCTTTGCCACTGTGCTTCCTAATCTCCCACATCCTATTATTACTATATACATTATCCTCCACACCCCTATTTTCAGCATCTAAATTATACACATAATATTAGGCAAGCGCTAAGTTAAAATTTCTGTCTAAAGCTTTAAATACTTTATCATCAGTTACTTGTTCAGGTTTGCCTATTAGTGTAAACAAATTTTGACCTCCATTAAATTTATATCCTGTTAAATCATATCCTTTATTCATACCTTTGTTAGTAATTCCTGCTGCCCACATAAAGCTTCTATCAAAGCTTGGATCAAAATCAATTTTCATACCAAAGAAATCTACTCCCACGTAGAACCATGGCACGGACTTACCTGTTCTTGAAATGAATGTATTTGAATTATCAATAACATTCACTTTATAGATACTGCAGTCAAATCCTTCATTTTTGACCAGAGTATAAAGAAGAATGCATTTATCAGCATTAGTTCCTCTACCCATAACCAAGGTTTCTGAAGCCTTCTGCATGGGTGCAAATCGAGAATAATTAATAGAATTCTTAACATCCATAAATATCATGTTTATTCTATCTATTCCAAGAACATGTTTAAAACAATTAGTTCCATAGTTAACTATAGTATCATGTCCATAATCACAATAGCATTGAAGCATATTATCACCCCATTTTATTTGTTATATAATTTCTTATTTTCAAATATATTACACCTATTTACATACTTATTTTCTGAAAACATGAAATTTTACTTAATTATCCTCTTGTTTATTGCTACATATAGATTATAGTCTCTCCTTATCAATAACTAAAGTCTAGGAAAATAATCGTAGAAAAATCCTTGTGTGGCTAAAATTCTATTTAATGATTTTATCTCATTCAATCTTACTGGTGTTTATCATTTTTCATTCTTAACAAGCTAACAATAACTTGACATTAGTAATGTTAGAAAACCTTTATCATCTTAAGATAAAAATAAGTAGTGCACAT
>JARDZI010000406.1 GCA_029240935.1 Clostridiales bacterium | reverse complement strand
AGTCTATGGCTGGCACGTGTTCCATCTGCATATTTATTAAGCAGATATTTTGGTGGAGATAATATGCATTGGTGTTATGCCATTGGATGGGCAATAGGCTTATGTATACTAGTTCCCTACTATTATTCTGGAAGATGGAAAAAGCACATTATTAAAGTTGCAGTTTAAGGTTCTTTTGTATTAAATTGATTTATTTCATGTGAGGAGAGATAATTATGTTGAAGGATAATATAAAGAAAATCAATAAAGCCATATCTGGGGATCGCATGCTTGACAGGATAAGAGAGATATCCTGCTATCACCGTATTCAAGCATCTGAAGGATACAGAGCTGCAGCAATACACTGTAGTAATGCACTACGGGAAGATGGTATAAAGAGTGAAATATTATCCTATCCTGCAGGAAATGAACAAAGGTATTTGACAATGGGTGTATTCCAAGAGTGGAGATGTAAACAAGCATATTGCAATCTTATATTACCTAATAAAGAAATAATTGCAGATTACAGTGAGGACAATCTCTCAATTATTCAGAAGAGCTATGCTTGGGATCATCCCAGCACACCAATTGATATAGTGCTACTAGATCGGGGCTGTGATAAAAGTGCATATGAAGGACTTGATATAGCAGGAAAGATTATTTTTGTCAGAGATAGCTTTTACTCATATTTAGATTGGGCAATTGAGAAGGGCGGCGCCATAGGCATTATTACTGACCACATTGCTGAAGTCCAGGGAGGGCGCACTAGATATGATTTGATAGATATCAAAAAGTATAATACCTTCTGGTGGACTAAAGACAATAACAGTATCACCCCTTTTGGTTTTGTTCTGACTCCAAGAGCAGGTGATAAACTTGCAGAAACTTGCCTTAAAATGCGCTTAGAAAATGATAAGGATAGCACAAAGCCACTTTATCCACAGGCAAACTGTTTCGTTGATTCAGAGTTTTATGATGGTTCTTTTGAAAATGTAAGTGCTACACTACCTGGGGAGAGCAGTGAGGAAATACTAATCACAGCACACCTTTGTCATCCACGCTCCAGTGCAAATGATAACGCAAGTGGTGTTACAGCAGCAATGGAAGTATTAAAGGTTCTAGGCAATTTAATTGAAAAGGGCGAACTTCCACCACTAAAGCGTACTATTAGAATTTTGCTAATTCCTGAATATACTGGGCTTTATGCATACCTTGATAGCATAGGAGTTGATAGAAGTAAAATAAAGGCAGGAATAAATCTTGATATGGTTGGAGGAAAGCAGGAAAAGGGATATGGTCCCTTGACATTAAGTGGACTTCCTAGAAGCACTCCTTCATTTGTAATGGATTTAGCAGTATTGATTTTTGATGAGCTTAAAAAGGAAGTACCTGGTTTTTCACCAGGAAGCTTGGTACCAATGTTTAACAGTGCTACTGTTGAGTTTACTGGAGGAAGTGATAATTTTATACTTTCTGACCCAACTATAGGAATACCTACACCAATGCTTGGACAGTGGCCAGATATGTATTATCATACCAGTGGAGATACACCTGAGGTTATCAGTACACATATATTAAGTAAATCTGCAACCCTAGCAGCAGCTTATGCCTTTACACTGGCAAACTTAAGTGAGAAGGATCTTCCCAGCATATTTGGTAAAGCCTATGTTCGCATGCAAGAGGAGCTTACTGAATTACAAAACAGAGCATTAAGGGGAGAGCTTACCCTCTCAAAGTTAGCTGATGAATTTGCCCATTATACTGATTATTACGTTAAGGCTTGTGAAGATTATAAAAGATTTTTCAGTGGGGAAGAGCTTATATCTGTGAATAGTATGATAGTCCTAGAAACAGATAGACTTAGTCGGTCAGCAGATGACATGCTTTCTCACTTCTGTACTATAGTTGGTGATAGACCATTAAATAAAAATACTTTCATTGAGGATAAATATATGTATATACCTCATAGGAAATATGTTTCTCCTGTTAATCAGCTGGCTGAATATACTGAAGCTAGTGAGGAATTGAAGGAAGTCTTAAAACAATATAGCAAAAATTATCGTATACATTTCAGTGATTCATACTATGCTGAACTTCTTGTACAATATTACATAGATGGGAAGCGTACTGCAGCAGAAATTTCAAAAAATGTAATAATGGACTGCCGCAATGGTGATATGGAAGCAGTACATCAGTATATCCAACTCTTAATAAAGTTGGATTTGGTGGAGTTGATAAAATAGAAAAAATTTGGGTTAATATATAGAATATTAAAAAAAAGAAAATAGTTAAGGGGGTTATAATATGAGTAAGGAGCAATTTGCAGAATCTATTAAGGAATGTAGGGAGAAGATTAAATCAGGTAAATATGATAAATGTGCAT
The DNA here is from genome assembly GCA_029240935.1 of Clostridiales bacterium. GTDB lineage: Bacteria > Bacillota > Clostridia > Clostridiales > Caloramatoraceae > JARDZI01. The sequence continues at coordinate 727 of JARDZI010000406.1, read as the reverse complement.
GTCCGGAGCTTAGATGCGAATGGCATGGAAATTGTCGTGAATGTGTTATGGTCCATAGAGCATATGAAGATCATGTTCCTAACTGTTTAAAACCAGTATTACGTAACAAAATTAAGGGACTTGCAGAAGCACTTGAGTTTGAAATTTCACCAAAGAAAAGAACACCTGATGAATATTGGGATTATTTAGAGGAAGTTTATCCAATTGAGAAACCTAATAAGTAAATTCTCAAAATTCTTTTATATGGAGGAGTATTATGGAAAATATATTTGAGGTTCTTGAAAAATTGAGAGTAAATGCTGAGAAATCAGGGGAAGAAATTAAAACAAGAAAAATAATAAGAGAGTTTATGGGGAAGTTAAATGGATTTAATGAAGAACAAATAGGAAATTCATTGATTTATTCTCATATTCAGAATAATGGCGAAAAAATCATAGCAATAAGAGAGGATTTTGACGCTGTGCTTACAGATGAAGGAGTCTATGAGCATCGATGTGGTCATCATGGTCATACAACAATACTTTTAGATTTTGCCTCAAAAATTAATGAGTTAGCAGATAAAAATATAATACTTATTTTTCAATCAGCAGAGGAAACAGGTGCAGGTGCACCAGAACTTATAAACAATGGTTTTTTTGATAAATATAAGCCGGATATAATATTAGGGTGCCATAACTTTCCAGGATTTGAAGAAAATACGATTATTCTTAAAAGTGGGAATTTCAAT
>JARDZI010000405.1 GCA_029240935.1 Clostridiales bacterium | reverse complement strand
TGAAGGAAGAGGAACAGAAATACATTGTTGAAAAAATTCATGACATACTCAATTAATAGCTTTAGGAGGATTTTATGGAAAAAGCCTACAACAGAGTAGTAACCATGCTTATGGCTATGTTTATAGGATTTTTTAAGGGGTTCTGTCTGATTTTTGCAATTGGAGTAGTAATAGTTTGTTATATTGGATTAAAGTATTATGGAGTAGCATTAAATGATATATTTAAATTTATATATTTTCAGCTTATTCATGTTTATCTTCCTGGTGCATTGCTTAGAAGAATACTAAATATCAATAAGGGAACAGTGGAGAACATAAGCTATTCCTATGCTCTAGGGATTATTTTTACCATTCTGGAGTACTTTTTTCTTTATAGCATAAACAAACAAGATAGTTTTATGATTATAGGACCAGTTTTGTCAATAATGGAGTTAGTATTATTTATAAACATGCTGTTTAAAAGTAGAGAAAGGGAGCAGGTTACTGATAGATCCATTCCAATTGTATTACTGTTTATAACTGCTTTACTAATGCTTATTACATTTGTGGGATTTACAATTGCAAACCCTCTTCCATATCAAACAGGAATGGTTACATACAATCCTGATTTTCTTTGGACAATTGGTAACACTCAAGCAATTATCAGAGGGCTACCTCCCATGGATGCCAGAATGTCTGGAATTGTATTTAACTATCATTACTTCCTCTCAGTTCATCTTGCTGTAATGAGTATTGTATCAAAGCTTGGCACAGTAGAGGTGTTTTTCTGGTTCTCTCAAATCGGGAAGGTATTTCTAATGGTTTTCTCCAGCTATGTTCTAGGGAAGGCATATTTTAATAACAGAAAGAAGGCACTTTTTTTTAGTTGGGTATTTTTCTTCAGTAATTGTGCCAGCCTTTATGGTGCTTACAAGATAAACTATGGTATTTTTCTCAATTTTAACTTTTCACATGTAACAGATTATCCATTTGGATACGAGCTTTCCATTTCCTTCCTTTTCCTATGTGCTGCCATAATAATTGATCAAATTAAATGTAACAAACTTCATTATGGATATCTAATAGCAGGGGGCTTGTTTACATTTGGTGCAACTGGTTCCAAGGGGCCCTTAGGCGCTATGATTTTCGGTGTATTAGTTGTTGTGCTTATAATATTAATTGTTCAAAGAAAAGAATATAAATTAGTTGCACCATACATGTATGTAACAGCATTTGGATATCTAATCGTGTTTTTCACCCTTTTGAATAGAGGGGGAGAACTACTGGACATATCTCCTGGTTTCACTGTTAGTGCCAGTATACTAGGAAAGGTCCTCAAAAAACTTGGAAATGAAAACAACATGAAGTATTTAAGGGTTGCTTTTATTCCTATACATTTTGTATTGTATCTTCCATTTGCTGCAATTCCGTTTTTAGAGTGGTTTTTTAATAAGCTAAGACATATAAAAACTACCAGGGCAGAGGAGTTTTTAATAGGGGGTATGGCACTATCGGGAATTCTTGCCTCCTATTTATTAAAGCATACAGGAAGCTCCCATATGTATTTCATAATGGCCTCAACTGCATTTATTGAAATATGTGCAATTGATTGGCTTGCTGCAAACTTCAAAAGAGCTGATTGGCTTATTAAACTTATAATAATAGGGGGTTTTGCTGCAGGAACAATAACAACCTATTATATGACTATGTTTGAATATAACAAAGCAATGGTCAAGGTTGAACAGATAAAAAGCAAATCTCTTATGTATGCTAATCCTTACTTTGATAGAATTACAAGATATGAATATGAAGGAATGAAGTGGCTGGACAATAATACGGATATTAATTCAATTATAGCTACAGATAGACATTTTATTGGAAAACAACAGACAGAAGCTTTTTCAAGAAGCTTTTACTATTCAGCATTTTCTAATAGACAGGTTTTTCTTGAAGGGTGGTTATACACGTACCCATCAAAGGAAATACAGGATATAATCAAACATAAATATGAAATTAATTCTAAGCTTTTCTCTAAAAAAGAGGAAAATAGAAGTAAAATAATGAGGGAAAATGGAATAGATTATCTGGTTTTATCTCGAGTTACAGATAGTGATATTAAAATAGATGAAAAAAATTTGGTATGCGTATTTTCCAATAGGGATTTGAGAATTTATAAACTTAAATAGTTGTACAATTATTCAATTTAATTGTACAAAAGTGACATTATAAAGAAATTATTATTATTATTGTTAAATTTCTACAGGTTATATGATTATTTTACTTAATATGTTATAATTTAAATATATATTTTGGGCAAATATATATTTTTGATTATCAGATATTATTAAAAGGGTATTTTATTAAAGAGGGTGGAAGTGTGGATAGAAAAAAAAGAATACATTTAATTTTTAGAGGGGTAGTATATATTTCAGCTATAATAATGTTTGTTATATCTACAAATAAAGTAGATCTATCCAGCTCTCAAAACCTGATTATGCTTATGATATTTGTCCCTGCTTGCGTATTGATTGGTAATCTGGTTATTAGCTTGAAGGATTCTGGAGAAATAGATTTGAGCGATGCTATTACAGCATTTATATTTATTCAATTAGGAACTAGGGCAGTTATATTTTTTACTGCCATATATGCTGTTCTAGTAATGTTTATTAGAGAAAAATATATTACAAAGAGAAATGATAATTCTAAGATGCTTTTTAACATAGCTATGTATATAATTTCATCACATTCTGCTGCAGCATTCGTAAGGTTACTTTTAAAAGATATGGAAATTGATAGCCTTATGGGACATGCTCTTTATTCAATGGGCTATATCGCCAATTTTATAATTTTAAATATAATTATGATAAAAATAGACAGTGAATTAGAGGGTGACAGTAAGTTTACATTGTATAGGGAAAACATACAATTAGTGATAATAAACTTTATAATATCATCCTTTGTTGCTATAACCCTTTGTGAGATAAACTCCACTTCTGGAATGACAGGTACACTTTTAGTTCTTGGGAATTTAATTATGCTTCACTACTGTTTTCACATATTAAGAAAGATGAAGATTAGGAATGAAGCCATAAAAGGATTGCTAAAAATTACAGAAGATATTGT
>JARDZI010000065.1 GCA_029240935.1 Clostridiales bacterium | reverse complement strand
TACTTCTGAACATATGCATTTTCGAAGAATACATATCCAAGCTGTGATTTTCTTGTTCCCTTTACATAGTCTTTAATCATTGCTACATTTACATAGAAATATATTGGAATGATTGGCATATCAGTCATCAAAATTGTTTCTGCATCCCTCATATTCTGATCTCTTTTTGCTGCATCCGTCTCTTTCTTAGCAGCAGTTATTTTAGCATCATATGCAGGGCTGCTGTAACCAGGATTATTGTTTCCACTGACACTGGTAAATAATTCAAGGAATGTCATAGGATCCATATAATCACCTATCCAGCCGTCTCTAGCAATTAAATATTCCTTGTTTGTTCTTGTTACCTGAAATACCTTCCATTCCTGATTGGCAAGCTCTACATTTATTCCAAGATTTTTTCTCCACATATCCTGGACTGCTTGAGCAACATCTTGATGCCCAGAGCCTGTATTGTAAAGCAAGGTAATCGTTGGGAAGCCCTGTCCATTGGGAAATCCAGCATCGGATAGGAGTGTTTTCGCTTCATCAACATTTCCTTTAGGATCGAAAAAGGTTTTGGTAGTAAAATCCCCTCCAGCAGTTGCTGGAACTCCGGGAGGAACAAATCCTGTAGCAGGTACTTGCCCTGCCTTTAACACATTATTTACTATTGCTTCTCTATCAATGGCAAGTGTTAATGCTCTTCTAACCTTTACGTCTGATAATGCCTTTGCTGCTGCTGCATTTACAGATGCAGCCTTTGGGGTTACATTTATTGAGAAGTAATAGGTTCCAAGGTATGGAAGTGCTACCGCCTCTTTTTTCTCAAGAAGTGTAGGAACTTCCTGACTTGGCGGACCTTCAATATAATCAAGTTGTCCTGATCTATAAGCAGAAAGCCTGCTTGTAGCCTCTTCAATCATAGAAAATTCTATCCTATCAAGCTTAATAGCTGATGCGTTCCAATAATTAGTATTTTTTTCAAGTATTATCTTATCCTTTGGTCTCCACTCACTTAATTTGAAAGGTCCATTGGATATATAGGTTTCTGGCTTTGTAGCCCAACTTTCTTTATTTGCTTCTACCATATCCTGTCTTATCGGACTATATGTTGGAAAGGCGGTAAGCTGTAGAAAGTAGGGTGTTACATTCTCTAATGTTACAACTAATGTGGAATCATCTGTTGCCTTTACCCCAACATCCTCAGCTGTTCCCTTTTTAGTATTATATGCTTCACCGTTTTTTATATAATAGTAATAGTTTGCATACTCTGCTGCAGTATCAGGGTTCATTCCCCTTTTCCATGCATATTCAAAATCCTTTGCTGTAACAGCTTTTCCATCTGACCATTTAGCATTATTTCTTAAATGAAATGTATATGTTAACCCATCTGGAGAAACATCCCAGGTTTCTGCCACACCTGCTACTGGCTTATCACCCTCACCAAATTTTGTTAAACCCTCAAAAGCATTTACTATTATAGTACCGCTCTCAACAGCACTGTTTAGTGTGGGATCAAGTGTTTTTGGTTCTGAGCCTATATCATATCTAATTAAATTTTGTGTTGTACCTGTCTTATTTGCACATCCTGAGAAGGATGAAAAAACAAGAACAACCGATAAAGCAAGAACTATTATTTTACTAATTCTTTTACTCTTCATTACCGTTCCTCCTTTGTTTTATATAATGTTATTTTACATATAATGAGCAAAATATATGTATGAAGCTGAAAAACAAATTATAAAAAAAGCAAATCCTCTATTGCTTTATAGCATAAGAAGATTTGCTTTTTTATATTCAATTTTTTATATATTTTAAGCAAAAATTTATTTATCATACAAGTGACAAGCTACCTTATGCCCTCCACCAATGTCCTTTAATTCTGGTTCCTGTTCTGCACATTTTGCAGTTGCATATTTACATCTGTTTCTAAATCTGCAGCCTGAAGGAGGATTTATAGGTGATGGGATTTCTCCCTCAAGAACTATTCTTTCCTTTGCTTCTGACTGGTCAGGATCAGGTATTGGAATTGCTGATAAAAGTGCTTGAGTATATGGATGAAGTGGTTTTTTGTATAGCTCATTGCTTTCAGCCAGTTCTACCATTTTACCAAGATACATAACCCCAACTCTTGTTGAAATATGCTTAACCATTGAAAGATCATGTGCAATAAATAGGTATGTTAACCCTAAATCATCTTGCAACTCCTCAAGCATGTTTACAACCTGAGCCTGAATTGAAACGTCAAGAGCTGAAATTGGCTCATCAGCTATAATAAACTCAGGTTCAACAGCAAGTGCTCTAGCAATACCAATTCTCTGTCTCTGTCCACCAGAGAACTCATGTGGATATCTGTTTGCATGCTCACTGTTTAGTCCTACTCTTTCAAGAAGATACTGAATCCTTTCTGTTCTTTCCTTACCTCCCATAAGCTTGTGAATATCAATGGATTCTCCAATAATATCTCCAACTGTCATTCTTGGGTCAAGTGAGGCATATGGATCCTGAAAAATCATTTGCATTTTTCTTCTGTAGGGAGTCATCTTACTCTGATTAAACCTTGTAATATCCACCCCATTATATATAATTTGTCCATCAGTTGATTCATAAAGTTTTATTATTGTTCTTCCAGTTGTTGTTTTTCCGCAACCGGATTCGCCAACTAATCCTAATGTTTCCCCCTTCTTTATTTCAAATGAAACATCATCCACTGCCTTAACATAATCTATTCTTTTATTTATTAATCCCCTTTTTATAGGAAAATACATTTTTAAATTTTTTATTTCGATTAATGACTTATTATCCTTCATTATAGAACCCCCTTTCTAACAGGTGCTTCTACCTTGGGAGCTTCTGGATGGTTTAACCAGCAAGCTGCCTGGTGTCCTTCTCCCACCTCAAACATTGGAGGTCTTTGTGTCATACATACCTTCATCGCATATTCGCATCTTGGAGCGAAAGGGCAGCCTACAGGTGGTTGTAGAAGATCAGGTGGCTGACCCTCAATTGGTATTAGCTTTTCCTTAACTTCCTCCTTGGGATTTGGGATACTCTTTAGAAGGCCCCATGTATATGGATGTCTTGGCAGATAGAATATATCTCTTTTAGATCCAGTCTCAGCTATTAAACCACCATACATAACATTTATTCTGTCCGTAACATCAGCAACAACTCCAAGGTCATGTGTTATTAGTATAATAGATGTGTTTATTTTTTCCTTTAAATCCTTCATCAATTCAAGTATCTGTGCTTGTATTGTAACATCAAGAGCCGTTGTAGGCTCGTCTGCAATTAGCAGCTTAGGTTCACAGCCTAATGCCATAGCTATCATAACTCTCTGTCTCATACCACCTGAAAATTCATGTGGATACTGCTTCATTCTGCTTTCAGGACTTGGCATTCCAACAAGGGATAGCATATGCAATGCTCTATTATGGGCCTCTTGTTTTGTCATTTTCTTATGCTTTATTAGTGGCTCCATCAACTGATCTCCAACTGTCAAAACAGGATTTAGAGAAGTCATAGGATCCTGAAATATCATTCCCATTTCATTTCCTCTTATCCTTTGCATTTCCTTCTCTGATAGCTTTACAATATCACGTCCATCAAATAAAATTTCCCCATCTACTATTTTTCCGTTATCTGAAAGAAGTCTCATAAGAGACATCATTGTAATACTCTTACCGCTTCCTGACTCTCCAACTATTCCAAGGGCTTCCCCCTTATTTAAATGGAATGATACTCCCCCTACAGCCTTAACTTCACCTACATGTGTGAAAAATGAAGTTTTTAGATTTTTTATATCAAGTATTTTTTCCATAATATCCCTCCTTCCTAACTATTTACGCATCTTTGGGTCCAATGCGTCACTAAGCCCATCTCCAAATAGCTGGAATGCATATACTGTTAAACATATTGCTAGCGCTGGGAAGAACAGCTGATATGGATATAGCTGATATCCCTGCAATGCATCAGATGCAAGTGTTCCCCATGAAGCCATAGGTGCTGATACACCAAGTCCAATAAAGCTTAAAAATGCTTCATTAAATATGGCTGAAGGGATTGCTAGTGTAAGTGTAACAATAATTGGTCCCATACTGTTTGGAATAAGGTGCCTCATTAATATTCTAAAGCCAGATGCACCTATGGTTTTTGCAGCTAATACGAATTCCTGCTGCTTTAATGAAAGAATCTGAGCTCTAACAATTCTTGCCATAGATGTCCAATTGGAAATTGCAAGTGCAATGATTATACTCTTAAGACCAGCACCTAATACAAGCATTAAAAGTATAACGTATATCATCATAGGTATAGAGTATATAATATCAACAATTCTCATCATAATATTATCTACTTTGCCCCCAAAATATCCAGAAATTCCTCCATATAAAACTCCAATTGTAACGTTTAAAATACTTGCTGCAAAACCAACTGTTAATGATATTCTTGCTCCATATAAAATTCTAGTAAACATATCTCTACCAAAACCATCAGTACCAAACCAGTGGGCAACGCTTGGCCCTTGATTAGCGACTTCAAAATTTTGTGAAAAATAGTCATATTGGGATAGCATAGGTCCAAATATGGCTCCTAGTGTAATGAAGGCAATAATAAATAGCCCTAACATTGATAGCTTATTTTCCTTGAGCCTTCTCCAGACATCCTGGAAATAAGTCACACTGGGTCTAACTATATTATTAAGGTCCTTTTGATCCTTAGGTACCTTCTCAAACATATTCTTTGACATTTCCATAGCTTTCCCTCCTAACCTTCTAGTTTAACTCTTGGATCTATTAATGCGTATAGTAAATCCACTAAGAAATTAGCCCCTATTAATAGGGCACTGTTGAATATTGTAAGTCCCATAATTACCATATAGTCTCTATTATTTATGCTTGTAACAAACTCTCTTCCCAATCCAGGTATAGCAAATATCTTTTCAATAACAAAGCTACCTGTTAGTATACCTGCAGTAAGTGGTCCAATATACGTTACTATTGGTATAAGAGCATTTCTTAAAGCATGCTTATAAATAACTACACTTCTAGATAGTCCCTTTGCCTTTGCTGTTCTTACATAATCCTGTCTAACCACATCAAGTAAGCTTGATCTTGTTAGTCTTGTAACATATGATATAGAATAACCAGCTAATGCAATTACAGGCATTATATAATTCAGAGGTCCATCAAATCCCACTGCTGGAAGCCATCCAAGCTTAACTGCAAACAGGAATATTAAGCTTGTTGCCAATACGAAACTTGGTACAGTAATTCCAAGAGTTGCAATAAGCATCATAAGTCTATCCTGCCATTTTCCTTGGTTAAGTGCCGCAACAACTCCCAAATACACACCAACTAATACTGAGAAAGCTACTGACACAACTCCAAGCTTGGCAGACGCAGGAAATGAATATCCAATAATGTCATTTACCGTTCTTCCTTCATACTTAATTGAAGGTCCTAAATCTCCATGTACTAAATTATTTAAAAACATGGTATATTGTGTTGATAATGGCTTGTCTAATCCAAACTTTGCTTCAAGGTTCGCCTTTACTTGAGGAGGTAAAGTCTTTTCTCCATCAAAGGGTCCCCCTGGCAATGCATGTATTAGAAAGAATGTGACAGTTACAACAACCCAAAGAGTAACAAAACTTGCCACTAATCTTTTCAAAATATAATTAATCATATTAATTTTCCCCCTCACTAAGATATTTTTGTGATAAATTGTCGAATGTTATTATGATAGTTAAATATATATTATATTATTTTTTGATTTTTAGCAATATAATATTTTACTAATTCCTACAAATTAATGCTATTTCATTATGTTTTCATAGTTTTTTGTTATTATTAGTATAACTAGTAATAATTCTATACATAATAGACATGTTTCCATTTGAACAGTCAGATCTGTACAATGGCATAGCACAGTCATGTGAGTCCATATACAAAATAATGCAGTACTGTATTTTACAGTACTGCATTATTTTATATATGTTTTTCATCTTCATTAATATGAAACTCCCCACATTCAGTCTAACCGTAGGGGCGAACAGTGTTCGCCCGTTTTACACACTATGATGCAGGGATAGCCTAATTTCCTAGTACCCTTGGGAGAACACTGTTCGCCCCTACAAGTTTCATTCTTTTTTGTGCCCACATGCTGGCGTGGGAGTTATGCATAAAAAATGAGGGGGAAGTTTCCCCCTCGCACAGATACTATATTATTTAGCGTTCTTTACTTCATAATCTATATAGGCTCTATTAAAGTCCCAAAATCCAAGTGATGTAAATGTAGCATCCTTAACATAATCCTTAATACATGCTGTCTGAACAGTAAAGTTTTGTGGACAAAGAATTGCATTGTCCATTAGGAATTTTTCTGCATTATGCAGATATTCCATTCTCTTTTCTGGGTCAGCTTCAGCCCTTGCGCTTGCAATAAGACCATCATATTCTTCAGACGCAAGCTGTGAATCATTATTTCCACTTATTGATGTAAATATGTCAAGGTAAGTCATTGGATCCATATAATCACCAAGCCATCCTCCTCTAGCTATATGAAAGTCACCATTTTGTCTCTTTGGTATGAAAACCTTCCACTCCATGTTCTCAAGCGTTACATTAATATTAAGATTTGTTTTCCACATATTTTGTACAGCTTCTGCTACAGCTTTGTTTACTTCATGAGTATTATAGCAATATGTTACTTCAGGGAATCCCTTGCCATCTGGGTAACCTGCATCTGCAAGAAGCTGCTTTGCCTTTGCAATATCGGGTTCAATTGGTAAATAGTCTCCACCAACAGTTCTAAAATCTGATTTTCCATCTGCATCCTTGATTCCATATGGTACGAAACCAGTTCCTGGTAATTGCCCTGCTCTAAGTACATTCTCACAAATTTGCTTTCTATTCACTGCTAGATTTAATGCCTGCCTAACCCTTACATCGTCAAATGGTTTTTTAGTAATGTTATAGATAGTATATCCAGCTCCAAGTAAAGGGAATATTTTAAGATTTCCTTCAGATTTAAGTCTTTCAAGTTCTGCTGGTGGAGGACCTCCGATTACGTCTATATCTCCCTTTTCCCATGCTGTTAATGCTGATGACGCTTCAACAACAATTACAAATTTTAACTTGTCTAACTTAACATTTTTTGCATCCCAGTAGTGTTCATTTTTTTCAAACATAATATGATCATTGTTAACCCAGCTAACCATTTTGAAAGGTCCATTTCCAATATATGTTTCTGCCTTTGTTGCCCATCCCTCTGGATCCTTTTCAACAACGTCCTTCTTAACAGGGATCAATGTAGGGAATGCGCAGATTTCTAGGAAATATGGGGTAGGAGCTGCAAGTGTTACTTCATAAGTATAATCATCTACTACCTTTATTCCTAACTGATCCGCTCCCATTTTACCAGCATTTACTTCTGCTGCATTTTTAACCATAAGTATTTGTGTAACGTATTCAGCCTGGGTGTCAGGATTTACAATTCTCTCCCATGAATACTTAAGGTCATTTGCTGTTATTGGTGTTCCATCTGACCATTTTGCATCCTTTCTTAAGTGGAAGGTGTAAACCAGCTTATCAGGGGAAACATCCCAATTTGTTGCAATTCCAGGTCCTGGAACTCCATCCTTATCAAGTCTTGTTAGTCCTTCGAAACAGTTAATAATTGTAATACCACCATCTACTGAAGTGTTTAGTCCAGGGTCTAATGTTTCAGGCTCTGCACCAACGTTGTAGACCATTATCTGTTCTCCCTTTGCTCCTTCTGTTTTGCTACAACCAGCAAATAAAGATGTAACCAGTATCAAACTAAGCAAAACTACTGATAATTTTGTAAGGTTTTTTTTCACACAAATCCCCCCTTGTATAATTTTCTCCCTATATAAAATTTAATTGGAGACTATTTAATCAAATAAATGGCATGCAACATAATGTTCATTCCCAATATTTTTAAATTCTGGCTCTATTTCACCACATTCTGGCTTTGCATATCTACATCTCTTATTGAATCTGCATCCAGCAGGTGGATTAATTGCTGAAGGAATTTCACCCTCTAGTATTATTCTTTTTTTAGAGTCACTTTCATCAGGGTCAGGAATTGGAATTGAAGATAGTAGAGCTTGAGTATAGGGATGTAATGGGTTTATATACAACTCATTACTCTCTGCCATTTCAACCATCTTCCCTAAATACATTACACCAACCCTATTTGATATATGCTTTACCATTGAAAGATCATGCGCAATAAACAAATAGGTAAGTCCTAAATCTTTTTGAAGGTCTTCAAGCATATTAACAACCTGGGCTTGAATTGATACATCAAGTGCTGAAATAGGCTCATCACATACTATAAATTCCGGTTCCACAGCCAGTGCTCTTGCTATTCCAATTCTTTGTCTCTGACCTCCAGAAAATTCATGAGGGTATCTGTTTGAATGCTCACTATTAAGCCCAACTCTCTCAAGAAGATACTGTACCCTTTCATTTCTTTCTGATCTTCCCATTAGTTTATGTATATCAATTGCTTCACCGATTATGTCTCCAACTGTCATTCTTGAATCCAATGAAGCATAAGGGTCCTGAAAAATAACCTGCATTTTCCTTCTATAATCTAACATTTTGTTTTCAGGTAATAAGGTTATATCCTTTCCTCTATAAATAATTTCCCCACCGTCTGGCTTATATAATTTTAAAATAGTTCTTCCACAGGTAGTCTTACCACAGCCTGATTCACCAACAAGTCCTAATGTTTCACCCTTTTTAATCTTAAATGAAACACCATCAACTGCCTTGTTAAAAATAATATCCTTTCTTAAGAAAGTTTTTTTCACGGGAAAATACTTTTTTAATCCGTTTATCTCCAACAAATAATCATTTTCTATTACATTTTCCATTACTTGACACTCCTTCCCCATAAGTTTTCAACCACTGGGGCATCAGGATGATTAAGCCAGCATGCTGCCCTATGTCCTTGACATATATCAAAATTTGGAGGTAATTGAGCATCACATATTTTCATTGCATATTTACATCTTGGTGTAAATGGACATCCAACAGGTGGTTGTAAAAGATCTGGTGGTTGGCCATCTATAGGTGATAATCTTTCCTTTGCAATTTTTTTTGGATTTGGAACACTTGCAAGAAGACCTACAGTATATGGATGTCTTGGGTTGTAGAAAATATCTCTTTTTGTTCCACTTTCTACAACTATACCACCATACATTACATTTATTCTGCTGCATATATCTGCAACTACTCCTAAATCATGTGTAATTAGTATAATAGATGTATTTATTTTATTCTTTAAGTCCTTCATAATATCAAGTATTTGTGCCTGAATTGTAACGTCAAGAGCAGTTGTAGGCTCATCTGCTATTAACAGCTTTGGATCACAGGTAAGTGCCATAGCAATCATAACCCTCTGCCTCATTCCTCCTGAAAATTCATGGGGATATTGGCGTAATCTCTTTTCTGCCTCTGGTATTCCTACAAGCTGCATAAGCTCAATTATTACTTTTCTTGCTTGAGCCTTTGATAGTTTTTTATGCCTTAATAATGGTTCTGCTAATTGATTTTCTATTGTAAATACAGGATTAAGAGATGTCATTGGATCTTGAAATATCATACTTATGTCGTTTCCTCTTATTTTTAGCATCTCCTGATAACCCATTTTAACCAAATCTTTTCCATCAAAAATGGCACTGCCACTTTTGATTTTACCAGTGTCAGTGAGAAGTCCTAATAATGACATCATTGTTACACTTTTTCCACAGCCGGATTCTCCAACTATTCCAATAGCCTCGCCCTTATCAACATCAAAGGTTGCACCTCTTACTGCCTTTACTTCGCCAACATGTGTAAAGAAAGATGTATGAAGATCCGTTACTTTTAAAAGCTTTTCCATATATATCCCCCCCTACTTTCTCATCTTAGGATCAAGAGCATCCCTCAATCCATCTCCCAGCAGATTAAATGTAAGCATTATTATACAAATCGCAGCTGCAGGAAAGAAAAGTTGATAGGGATAGGATTTAAATCCTGTTAAAGCATCAGTACAAAGCATACCAAGGGATGTCTCTGGCGGAGAAACTCCAAGACCTATAAAGCTTAAAAAGGCTTCTGTAAATATAGCAGCTGGTATTGATAAGGTTATGGTAACTATAATCGGTCCCATACTATTAGGTACTAGATGTCTTAATATAATTCTAAAATCTCTTGCACCTAGTGCTCTTGCAGCTAATACAAATTCCTGTTCTTTTAAGGCTAGCATCTGTCCCCTTACAATTCTAGCCATACCTCCCCAGAATGCAATACCCATTGCAATATAGACATTTACAATATTCGAACCCAAAACAACCATAAGCAATATAACATATAGTGTAACAGGCACACTCCAGATAACATCAACTATACGCATCATAATATTGTCAACATTTCCACCGTAATAACCTGATATACCACCATATATTACTCCAATAAAAAGATTGATCAGAGCAGAAACAATACCAACGGACAGGGAGATCTTTGAACCATATAATACTCTAGCTAATAAATCTCTTCCTAAATTATCAGTACCAAAAATATGACCTCCTCCAGGTACTGCATTTGTCAATTCCATGTTGTTAGTAACATAATCAAATTTATAAAATAAAGGAAAGAAAATTACTATTGAAATAAGTAACCCTAATCCGTATAAAGCAACCATTGCTACTTTATTTTGCTTTAATCTTCTCCAGGAATCCTTAAAATAGGTTTCACTTGGTCGCACTATATTATTTTTATTTTTACTTTCCATATCAAGCGGTTCAAAAAGTTGTTTTTCAACCTTAATATCCATTTGTTTACCCCCTAGCTATCAAGCTTAATTCTTGGATCAATAAATGTATACACCAAATCTACAATAATATTAATAGCAACCAATAATATACAGCTAAATATGGTTATTCCAAGTATCGTTGTATAATCTCTATTTGTTATACTTTCCACAAATTGTCTTCCCATCCCAGGAATAGTAAATAATCTTTCAACAACAAAAGTTCCTGTTAATATTCCTGCAATCTGAGGTCCAATGTATGTTACAACAGGGATTAATGCATTTTTTAAAGCATGCTTGTACACTACAATCTTGTCTGGCACACCCTTTGCTCTGGCTGTTCTTATATAATCCTGTCTGATTACATCAAGTAGACTAGATCTTGTTAATCTTGCTATTGTAGCTGTGGGAGCAGCTGCAAGTGCTATTGATGGGAGTACAAAATGTAATGGTGTTCCCCAGCTCATTGTAGGAAATAATCCGAGTTTGTAAGAAAATACGTAAAGTGACAAGGCTCCAATAACGAACATAGGTACTGTAATTCCCAATGTAGTAAAAAACATTATTAGATTATCCAGCCATTTCCCCTGCTTTAAGGCCGCAATTATTCCAAATGGGATGCCTAATAACAATGCTAGTAATGTTGTTGAAATCCCTAGCTGTGCTGATATCGGAAATCCAGCCTTTATTAAATCGTTTACAGTTCTTCCTTTATACCTAAAGGAGGGTCCAAAGTCAAACCTTGCGAGATTCTTCATATAGTCTCCATATTGCCACCAAAGTGGCTTATCAAGGTTGTATCTAGCTTCCATTTGCTTCTTAACTTCTGGATTTATCGCCTTTTCCCTATCAAATGGTCCCCCTGGAATAGAATGCATAAGTGTAAATGTAATAGTAGTAACAACCCAAATAGTAACTATTCCTGCTACTATTCTTTTTATCATGTACTTTAACAATCACTACACCCCCTATTTTTGATGTAAATTATGTAATTTATTGTATTTTATCTAGTTATAACCATAATATCACTTTTTTTTCTAACATTCAATTACTTTATAAGATTCTATTCCCAAATCAGGTAATTTTATTATCTAATGTATTTATTCTACATTTTATGACAAATTGTACCATAAATCTTTCTACAGACACATGTCCATATTAGAAGTATCATTTTTTTATTGTAAATCCTAATCACCATATTATAATTTATCAACCCTATTCTTTTACAATAATTATATGAAATGTTAACCCTCATAAGAACAAAAGGGATATCTCTATACTTTCTGTTCATATTTATAGATAACTAATTACACACACATGGTAAGCTTCATTAGTATGAACATGTCACTTGCAGTGTTCACTCAATAGATAAAGGCACTGCAAGTTTTTAAAACCTGCAGTGCCTAGTCATCAATTATGAAATTCTATCCTTCTCAATAAAACTATTAAAATAATCTGTTTCTTCAAAGGTAATTGTAAAAAAATACTTTTTGGTCATCTTCTTTCTTTAATAGATTCCCATTACAGCAAAACCAACAAGTATGCTGCCTAGTATCAGTGAATATAAAAATGAGTTTTTACTATTTTTTGTATATGGATTAAAATGACTGTTAATTCCCCAAAGCAAAAATGTTATTGAAAGGCTAATTTCAAGGGGCAAAAAGGTTGTAAACTGACCTATATAGAATTTACCGAATAGAACTAGCATTGTAAGAATTGTAAAGATAAATGATATTAGGAACATAAACCACATTGCTAAGTCAAGAATTCTGCTCACTTTAACTCATCTCCATAAATTATTACATAAATCATCCTCTATATATGCTGCATTAAAGAAATTACACATGTAAATTGTAGTGGCAGGCTTCCATGCCTGCTCATTGCAGAATCCGGACAGAAGCAGGTCAGCCTGCCACTACAATGTGAAAAATTTAATGCATTATATATAAAATTAAATTGATTTTGCTTTTTAAGGTTTTACACCATTATTTAACCAAAGTATAAATTGATTTTCAGTTATAATACTTATTCCCAGTTCCTTTGCTTTCTTGTTCTTTGATGAACCAGAAAGGTTGTCATTGTTTATTAAGTAGTTTGTCTTTGAAGTTACAGAACCGGTTACTTTACCGCCCTTTGACTCAATAACTTCCTTTAGTTCATCTCTGTTTTTGAATTGATCAATGGAACCTGTTATAACAAAATTGATATTCTCGAATATCTGCTCAGTGGTGGATATTTGAATTTGTTCAAGCTCTATTTCCTTCAATATGTCATTTATAATTATCTTATTTTTTTCATTGGTAAAAAATCTAACATAACCCTCTGCCATAATATCCCCAATGCCACCTATTTCAATCAATTGATCGAAGGTTGCATTCTCTATATCATTCCAGTTATACCTAAAATACTTGCAAATTAACTTTGAAGTTGAGTATCCTACATTTGGTATGCCCATACTATAAAGAAGCCTTACAGGGTTTGACTTTCTAGCTTTATTTATAGACCCAACAAGATTGTTATAGGATTTTTCTCCGAAGCCTTCCATTTCAATTATTTCATCCTTATATTTTTCTACATGGAATATATCTGCAAGTTCCTTTA
>JARDZI010000404.1 GCA_029240935.1 Clostridiales bacterium | reverse complement strand
ATTAATTGTTTCTATTGAGTAAATGCTGAGGTATACTAGAACAAGGATCATTAAACCTCCAAAGGCAGTAAAAAAGTCTTTTAAAATATACCCCAAGTACTTTCTTATTTTCATGATTACTCCTCCTTATAATCCTAATTTATTTTTTAGTACAGGAACATATTGTCTTGAAATTAAAACCTTCTCGCCATTTTTAAGTAATGCTTCAAACTTCCCATAAAAAACTGACTTTACAGATCCTATCTTTGAAATGTTAAGTATTATGGATTTTGAAGCTCTAAAAAAGCCTAAGTTCTCATACTCTTCCTCAATCTCATAAAGCTTTAGTTTGGATTCAAAAACCTTATCCTTACAATAGATAAACACTTTATTGTCAACTGATTCGAAATAAAAAATATCCTTCGGTTCTAAAATATGCATTCGTAGATCTGCAATTCCGATGAGCTTTTTAGAAGGTGATCTAATGGAATAAATGAGCTGCATTAATGAATCATCCAGCTCATTGCTTCTTATTATTATTTCAGGCTCGCTTCCAGGAGGTATCTTTTCAATTGTAACTTTCATTTATAACACCCCTTTATCTTTATAATTATAGTATATATTGGTAATAACCAGTCTACAACAGTGGTAATGGTAAGCTGCAATATTGTACAGTCAAGATGCACAAAAGAGATATTATGCTATATCTCTTATAAGTTACCAAAAAACCCCTACTGGTAGAATGACTGCATTATACTAATAATTTCGTGGGATAAAAAAACAGCAATAATACATTTCAGTATTACTGCTGTCTCAATTGTTTAATTTTTTTCATGTTCTTTTCACATGGAACTGTTAAACGATTTTTGTCGTCCAATAAGGAGTACATAAGATGTTTTATTTAAACATTCATTTTTTCTACGAAATCAACTCATTTTTCTTAAAATCTTTACTATTTCATTAAATACCTGTACTGTACTACCTTTTACATAGTAGCACTTCTTACTTTTTGTACTTGTTTCCTATAGACCAACAGCTAGCAAACGCTTCTCCAAGTTTCCAGTACTTCCTCTGAGGCATATCAAAAAGCATTGGTTTTACTTTAGCCATGTCTATTTTCCCATCAACTAATATATGTTCATCACAATAAGTGTTTTTAGTTCTTACTAAAAACACATCATGATTTGGCATATCAAGAATGTCAACTACCTCACATTCCATAGTAATAGGTGCATTTTTTATCATAGGAGCACCCTTTAACTCTCCATAAAAGCTTTCAAACACTTGTGATTTATCTACCCTTGTACCTGATACTATACCTACGTAATCTGCCTCAATCACCATATCTTCAGAAGGGAAATTAATGCTTAAGGTCTTATTTTCCTTGATTCCTTTATTGGTATGATGTGGTTTTCCCATGCTTAAAGATATTGTGTTCATATCAATGATCCCAACATGTGCAACATTCATATAGTTCACTTTTCCATCTACTTCTGTACCTACTAGCACTACCGGCATTGGATAAAGGGCATTTACTGGTCCTAAATTCTTTTTCATATATATTCCCCCTTATTAATAATTGCTTAATTTTGTACTTAGAACATGGGCTATGTAGTCAATGGCACCAGCTTCAACTTCTTCATCTGTTACCATCATTGCCTTGTGAAATACATAAGGTATCAAATACTTAGCTCCAATAAGATTGCTCATTGCTTGAAGTGGTTTTAAAAGTTCGCTCATGCTGTATCTGTTATAGCCTCCAGCAACATAAGAATGCTCAGGTCCTCCTGTTGAGGTGGCCACAATAATCTCTTTTCCGCTAAGCTTATCCCCTTCTGGTCCATATGCCCAACCAAATGCTAAAACCTCATCCTGCCACTTTTTTAGAAGTGATGGTGTGCTATACCAGTAAAACGGAAACTGAAGCACTATTCGATCATGGTCTAGTAGAAGCTGTTGTTCTCTTAAAATATCTATTTTTTCATCAGGATATGTTTCGTAAAGATTGTTTATAGTTACATCAGGCTGCTTCTCAATTTCCTCCATAAATCTTTTATTTATCCTTGATCCATTCATATTAGGATGTGCTACTATTACAAGTGTTTTCATATTTTTTCTCCTTGTTATTAATATTTTAATTTACATTTTATGCTTTCATTTTTTCTGCATACTTAAGTATGATTTAGCTTCTTCAGTATTTTTTCCTCAAAACCATCTTTTATATATTTTATAGTTCTATTTACCTGGATTTTTAATTTTCCCCTCCTTATTGCTTGTTGTTTGTACATACAACTGTAAATTTAAAAATTTTTATTTTTTTTCTAATTTATTTACTGCATCATCAACCAACTTTGAAAGTCTATCCCCTTCTTCATATCCCAAAATTTCGGAATATCTGTTATATAAACTAAGCCAAGCCTTCTCTATCTCTTTCTGATGTTCTTTTCCTTTTTCAGTTGAATAGATAAATGAATTTTTTCCTTCAGACCTTCTTGTCACAAATCCCTTCACTTCTAGCTTATCAATAAATCTTGTAAGTGTTGAAGGTGCTATATGCAGAATTTCACAAATTTCATTTTGCGATATACCTGGTTTCTCATTTACAGTCATAAGTAAAAAACCATAGGTTGGAGATACTCCTGTTTTGGCAAACTCTTCTTCAGCCATTTTAGTTATAGATCTTGATAGCTTGCTAACAGTAAAATACAGACAATTATTAAATATATTCTCTACCATCTTTAATCCCTTCTTTGTTGTTTGTACATACACATATTATTATATATCGCTATCCCTGTCAAGCCGTAATAATATTCTTTGTAAGACACCTTCCATTTGTATAAAGTACAAAAACAGCAGTAATAATACCTGTTGTTATTACTGCTGTTTTTGTATTCATAACAATTTATACCTTTATATCAAGTATGGAACTATTAAACAATCTTAGTTGTCCAATCCTCACAATTCCACACTTCTGTAGCAACATCTCTATAGAACTCAGGCTCGTGGCAAACTATTAGTATAGTTCCTTTGTATTCTTTTAAGGCTCTCTTAAGCTCCTCTTTTGCATCTACATCTAAGTGGTTTGTAGGTTCGTCAAGTATTAATATATTAGTCTCATTATTTATTAATTTAGCAAGTC
>JARDZI010000403.1 GCA_029240935.1 Clostridiales bacterium | reverse complement strand
TTGATAGAACAGCATTACTGCTACGCCTTCAGGATACTCTCCAATAGCAAATGCTCCAATGGTGGCAATACTCATCAGGAAATTCTCATCAAACACCTGTCCTCTAGCAATGTTTTTTATAGAAATTAACAAAACCTCAAAACCAACTATAAGATACGCCAACATATAAATCATAAATTCCACTGTATCAGGCAATTTTAAAATTATAGCTGTTAGATATAGACCAATACCAATCACAAATTTTATCAAGTCTGTTTTATTAATTGAATGCTCATGGTGATGACCGTGTTCGTGATCAGCATCATGGGCGTGATCATCATCATGATGACGCTTATTACCCTTTTCAGGTACCAAGGTTACATCTGCCTCAATCCTTTTAACTATAGTAGTCACCTTTTCAATAATCTCATCAATATCAGCATCATGAGTTATACTCATACTCAATCTTCTTGAAACAAAATCTACTGAAACCTCTTCAATCCCATCCAGGGATTTTATACCAGCCTCCATCTTGCTGGCACAATTCGCTCAGCCAAGGCCTTGCAAGATATAAACTAGCTTTATTGCTTTTTCTGCGTTATCCATGCTGCACCCCCATACAATATATACATTATTCTTTAATATGAATTAGTCCCAAGTCAAATATCAACTTTATATGTTCATCATCTAGAGAGTAATAAACTACCTTTCCGTCTTTTCTAAACTTTACTAGTCTCGCCTGCTTTAACACCCTCAGTTGATGTGATATTGCACTTTGATTCATACATAAAAGTGTTGCAATATCACAAACACACATTTCTGATTCAAACAAAGCACAAATTATTTTGATTCGTGTAGTATCGCCAAATACCTTAAAAAGTTCTGCCAGGTCATACAGTGTCTCTTCCTCCGGCATTTTCTCCCTAGCTATATTTACGATATCCTCATGAATAACAGAACAGGAGCAGTTATCCTCGCAGCTTTTGTTATCAATCATAATATACCTCCTATATATGAACACTTATTCATATGTTCATATATATTGTAATACGATATTATGCAAAAAACAATACCAATATAAAAAAAATAGCAAATAAATTTCCTTACTTGCTATTTTTTACTTGATATTATTTTTTCTTAGTTAGGCTTATATAGGAATCATTACCCGATGCCCAACCTTTTAGATTGGCTAAGCGTTCTCCATTGTCCCCATGCTCTGGATTGTCAAAAGCATCCTGAAGCGGCTTGCAAGGCATCTCCCCGCAATGTCCGCAGTGATTATGTCCTTTTTCTATGGCGCATTTTGCTACCTGACATTGTCCCCAGAACATCTGAGATTTTGCACTTAAGCAGCTGGGACAATTCGTTTGTTCTTTCCATTCGCACTCACCGCAATATGTGCCACACATACTCATTAATTCTTTGTCCATTGTAATCCCCCTATGCAGTTATATTATTTACCACTGATCATAGTGTATCTTCGCATTATCAAATCTATTTGCAGGCTCCCTATCTTCTGCCTTATGACCAACAACAACCATACCGATGGGATCAATATGATCTGGAAGCTTAATGGCAGTAGCTATTAACTGTGTTAACTCTGGTGCAGGATATAATCCACACCAAACTGCGCCAAGACCAAGGCCATGAGCAGCCAGCAATATATTTTGAATGGCTGCAGAGCAGTCCTCAACGAGAAAGCCCTTTGCTTTTTGCACATTATTGTCTCCACACACGATGATGCAGCTACCAGCTTTGGGCAGCATTTTAGCATAAGGATGTGCTTCTGCAATATACTCTAGTGAAGCGGGATTCTTTACAACAACAAAGTGCCATGGCTGCGAATTATGAGCTGATGGTGCGCTGAAGCCTGCCTTTAACAAAGTCTGCATATTTTCTTCGCTGATTGGCTCACCTGTAAACTTTCTAATACTTCTTCTTGTAAAAATTGCTTGTAAAACATCCATTCATTTTATCCTCCTGCTTTAGTTTTTATTTCATTAGGTTTGTATGGATACTTACTTAAAGAAATAGCTCTATTTACATAGGCACGAGGACCTGTAAAATGTAACTCGTTGCCTGTAAATTCGACTATTATATCATCCATCCATAAGCCTATAATAAACGGTGACTTAAAAATTAATTTATTTTCATCATTTTCGATTAACTTCCAACTTAACATACTCATCACATCAATAATCTTTTTTATTGATCATGATTAAGCATACCTCATTAGATTTTATTCTTCAATATTCGAGATTCTATCTAACCCTAAGTTTCTTAATGCTTTTACCCATCTAAAAATTCCCTTTGAGCCTAACAGCAGCCAAAAGCCTAGTCCCACTCTTACTGCTTCTCCTATAATCCTAGCTATTACATCTGTGTATATTTGTGTCTCTCTATAATTCAGTTGACCATCTACCACTGTATTATATGTTACCATCAATCTAACCATTTCTGGTACTGCCTTTGTGATTACGAACAGTCCGACTACAGTGAAAGCAATAATAGCAATTTTATTATAGTCCATATCATTACTTTCGAAGTTTTCAGGCATATTCTTTACAATAGCTTTAGATAATTTATCTGCAAAAATCCATAGCAGTATAGCAGTTAATAGCATACATGCACTAGTAAAAAACCATGGCAATATACTTTGTGTAAAATTTGAAATTTCGCCACGATAAGAAATCATTGTAATCAATATATTTGGTAGATAGTTCATACTTATTAAGAAAAAGTTCAATGCAAGCAATTTACAGGCTATCTTAGTTATAATTCTATAATTCATATATTTACCCCTTCCTTGCAATCATTTCAATTTCTACCTGTGCGCCTAATGGAAGTGCTGCAACCCCTATAGTAGTACGCGCCGGATAAGGCTCATTAAACTGGGTTTTATAAACCTCATTCATAGCAGTAAAATCCTTCATATCAGTAAGAAATACATTCACCTTGACAACATTGTCAGAAGCCAACATTGCCGCCTTTAATACACTAAAAAGGTTCTTGAAGCATTGTTTTGTCTGAGCAGTAATATCACCTTCCACAAGCTTTCCTAAAGTAGGATCAATAGGGGTCTGCCCTGACAAAAAAACCAGTTCTCCTGCATCAATGGCATGGGAATATGGACCAACTGTTACGGCACCTTCAGCTGTATA
>JARDZI010000402.1 GCA_029240935.1 Clostridiales bacterium | reverse complement strand
CCACTATCACTCACTTGTCAACCTAAATCTACATATGCCAATAATAAACCTATCAAATAAAATTCCACCTAAATTGATACTTTGTGTGTATTTTACTAATATTTTATGTATAATATTAGATGAGGTGATATTATGCTGCATTTGAGTCCAAATGACAAGCTTGAAAACCAGCCTGTAATTGTCAGGCAGATTAATAAGAAGGTAGGTCAAAACGGTAGAGAGTACTACCACCTTCAGGTAAGTACCGGCCTAAAAAGTTATGATTGTAAGATTTGGAATAATAGTGATGAGATTTCCCGAGAAATTACACCTGGCTGCGTAGCCAGTATAACGGGAACTGCAAAGGATTTTAAGGGTACTTTGCAGATTCATATAGATAAAATAATTAGAATACAGGATCCTGATCAAAACCTAATAGAAACATTGACTCCAACTTGTGAACAGGATGGAGAAAAACTAAAAGCTGAATTTAACAAAATAGTTGACACGATTCAAGAGCCTAAACTTAATGCCTTATTAAAACTAGTGTTTGATTCCACTATTGTTAAAAATAACTTCTATAAAAAAGCCGCTGGTGCAGAAATTCATCATGCCTACCTTGGAGGTCTTGCTCAGCATACCATAGAGGTATCAAAAATTGTAATGAGCTATTGCAGTTTATTCAAAGAAATAAACTATGATATTGCCCTAACTGCTGCATTGCTTCATGATATAGGAAAAGTAGCAGAATTGTCTAACTTCCCAGAAAATAAATATACAAATAGGGGAAGGCTCATAGGTCATATTTCATTAGGAGTTCAAATGATAGATAATAAAATAGGAGAGATAGAAGACTTTCCACAGGATTTAAAGCTAGAACTAGAACACTGCATTTTATCCCATCATGGTAGTCTTGAGACTGGCTCACCTGTTGTGCCAATGACTCTTGAAGCAATATCAGTTCATAATGCAGATAAATCAAGTGCAGAAATAAACAGCTTCAGCCTTGCAATACAAAGAGATACTGGAACAGGTGACTGGACTGAATACAGCAGTGCCTATAGAAGATTTATTAAAAAACCATTATAAAGGTGAACATATATAAAAAGCAATTGTGAATTAGATAAAATTCGCAATTGCTTTTTATTCATGTTGGTACCTTCGGGCGAACACTGTTCGCCCTTACAAGTTACCATTAGTGCCGTTAGTACCATTGTTTTCTTCACTTTGCTTTTTATAAGTTCTCTTCTTCTTTACAACCTTGAGTCTGAAAAAGTCTTCCCTATCCTTTTCATCAAGAGCATCTTGTATATACTTAACAATCTCTTGAAATTTAGGAATTTGGATGTTTTCCAAAGCATTTGCTCTCTTTTGTGTTCTCTTAATTTCTATAGCAAGCTTATATACAGAATTTTCAACCTCTGCTAAGTCCATAACAAGATATTTTATTTCCCAAAACCTTTTAAAGGCAACATCCATGGATGCATCCGTTTGATAAAAGCTGTAATAGGGTTCCACTTCTTTAACATTATACTTTAGTTTAGGTATTTCAACTCCCATTACACTTTTATGAAGTACTTCAAATTCACTACCCTCAGGAACTGAATCTGCAATATCTACCACACTAGCAATACCCATAGTTAAGTTTGCGGTTTTAAGTGCATCATAGGCTTCCTTAAAGGTAGAATTAATTCTTGTTTGAACCTCTTTTGCCTTATCCAATAAGCTCATCATTTCTCTTATTAAAACATTTCGCTTTTGATCTAATAGCTCATAGCCCTTCTCAGAAAAATCCAAGCTTCCCTTTGCGCTCATTAGGTTCGCTTTAGTTGGGGCAATATTAATGTCCATTTAGTCACCCCCTGTAGTGAGCCTCAATCATTTCAGGCTCCAGTCTGTCAAGCTCCTCCTTTGGTAAAATCGAAAGAACTTCCCAGCCCAAATCAAGTGTTTCTATAATATCTCTATTGCTTTCAAAATCTTGATTTAAGAAGTTATATTCAAAACTTTTCCCGAATTCAAGATACTTTTTATCTACCTCAGATAACTCATCCTCTCCAATTACCTGTGCAAGAGATATTACCTCCTGTACCTTTGAATATGAAGAGAAAATCTGACTTGAAAGTGAGGGATGATCAATTCTTGTATATCCCTCTCCAATACCATCCTTCATAAGTCTTGATAGTGATGGAAGAATATTAATTGGTGGATATACATTCCTTTGATATATTTCCCTGCTTAAAACTAACTGTCCCTCTGTTATATACCCAGTCAAATCAGGAATAGGATGGGTTATATCATCATTGGGCATTGTAAGTATTGGTATCTGTGTTATTGATCCACTTGAGCCTTCAATCATTCCTGCTCTTTCGTAAAGACTTGAAAGATCAGAATAAAGATATCCAGGATACCCCTTTCTTCCAGGTACCTCTTCCCTTGAAGAGGATATTTCTCTTAGAGCTTCACAATAACTTGTCATATCAGTCATAATAACAAGTATATGTTTGTTTTCCTCAAATGCAAGGTATTCTGCTGCTGTTAATGCACATCTTGGGGTTACAATTCTTTCAACCACTGGATCATCTGCAAGATTTAGAAAGGTAACAACCCTTTCAAGAACTCCAGATTCCTCGAAGGCTCTTAAAAAGAAATGGGCATCATCATGCTTAACTCCCATGGCTGCAAATACAATAGCAAAATCCTGATTAGCTTCCTCTGACAGCTTAGCTTGTTTTATAATCTGAGCTGCAAGCTGATTATGGGGTAAACCATTCCCTGAAAACACAGGCAGCTTTTGTCCTCTAATTAAGGTGGTTAATCCATCAATAGCAGAAATTCCTGTTTGGATGTAATCCCTTGGATATCTTCTAGCTACAGGGTTTATTGGTCTTCCATTGATGTCCATATTTTTACCACCAAATATTGGTCCTCCACCATCTGCTGGCTCTCCAATACCATTAAATACTCTACCAAGTATATCCTTTGAAAGGCTTATTTCAAGAGGTTTTCCAGTAAACCTTACAGACACATCCTTTACCGAAAGACCGGAAGTCGGTTCGAACACCTGTATTACAGCCTTATCACTATATAACTGAACCACCTTACCATGTTTTATTCCATTTTGAGTTTTTATTTCAACGATCTCATCATA
>JARDZI010000401.1 GCA_029240935.1 Clostridiales bacterium | reverse complement strand
ACAAACGAAAAATAGCTTATTACTAAGAAACAAGAAGCCTCATAACAATAGGAGACTTCTTGTTTTTAATTAATATTTCATTTCAGCAAATCTCTTGTACATTTCAAGTCTTTCTCTTGCATTCTTTTCTGATACATTAAACATTTCATCAGCAATATCAGGGAATACATTCATTAATTGTGAGTATCTAATCTCTCCATGAATAAAATCCTTATAGGGCTTTGTAGGCTCCTTAGAATCCAGAATAAATGGATTTTTTCCTTCCTCTTTAAGCATTGGATTATATCTGTACAAATGCCAGTATCCAGACTCTACAGCTTTCTTTTCTTCTGCCATACTTGTTCCCATTCCAGATTTGATTCCATGACTTATACATGGGGAATATGCAATTATCAGTGATGGTCCTTTGTATTTCTCAGCTTCACTAATAGCTTTTATTGTATGGTTCATATTGGCACCCATGGAGATCTGTGTCACGTAAACATATCCATAGCTAATGGCCATCATTCCAAGATCCTTTTTCCTTGTTCGCTTTCCAGCTGCAGCAAATTTTGCTACTGCTCCAGTTTGAGTAGCTTTTGAAGATTGACCACCTGTATTTGAATATATTTCCGTATCCATAACTAGAATGTTTACATCATCGCCCATTGCAAGTACTTGGTCTACTCCTCCGTAACCTATATCATATGCCCACCCATCCCCTCCAATAATCCAGTGGGATCTCTTAATTAAATAATCTCTTTTCTCATATATTTCCTTTATAAGCTTATTCTCATTGATGTCATAACCTTCTAAAAGTTTCATAATCTTACCTGATGATTTCTTAGATTCCTCACCATCATCCACGTTGTTAATCCATTCATTAAATGCATCCTTTAGATTTTCAGGAATATTATTCATTTTAATACATTGTTTGATGATTTCTTCAAGCCTTTCTCTCATTTGCTTTACTCCAAGATACATTCCATAACCAAACTCTGCATTATCCTCAAATAAAGAGTTAGCCCATGCTGGCCCTCTGCCCTCTGCATTAGTAGTATAGGGTATAGACGGGGCACTAGCTCCATAAATGGATGAACATCCAGTTGCATTAGCAATCATCATCCTATCTCCATACAATTGGGTTAATAGCCTAATGTAGGGTGTTTCTCCACATCCAGGGCAGGCACCATTGAATTCAAATAATGGCCTTGCAAATTGACTTCCCTTTAATGTGTGTATATCCATTAGATTATCCTTAGTACTTATTGTCATGGCAAATTCCCAGTTTTCTGATTCCATTTCTATTTCTTGTACTGAAGGCTTCATTATCAATGCTTTACCAGGTGCAGGACATATGTCGGCACAATTGCCGCAGCCAGTACAATCCAATGGACTTATTTGAATTCTATAATCTAACCCTTCAAGCCCCTTTCCTAACGCTTTCTTAGTTTTATAAGTATCAGGTGCTCTCTTTACTTCATCTTCATTTAGCAAACTAGCCCTAATAACCGCATGAGGGCAAACATATGAACATTGATTGCACTGAATGCATTTATCAATCTGCCATTCAGGTACCATTACTGCAATTCCTCTTTTTTCGTACTTTGTTGTCCCAGAGGGAAAAGTTCCATCCTCCATTCCTACAAATGCACTAGTAGGTAGTTCATCTCCCTCATGCCTTGACATAGGCCTTTGAATTTTCTTTACAAATTCAGGCTCATCCTTTTCAGGCATAGCTTCATCCTTACACTCTGCCCAAGAGGATGGCACAGTAACCTTCGAAACTGCTTCAATTCCCCTATCAACTGCAGCCTTGTTCATTTCGACTATATTTTGACCCTTCCTGCCATACATGTCTTCTATTGATTTCTTTAAGTATGTAACTGCATCTTCAGCAGGTATTACATTTGCTAATTTAAAGAAAACAGCTTGCATAATCATATTTATTCTTGAACCAAGGCCTATTTCCCCAGCTATTTTTATTGCATCGATTATATAAAAATTTATATTATTATTTGCAATAAATCTTTTCATAGAAGCTGGTATTTTTTGTTCTAATTCATCAACACTCCAGGGGTAATTAAGTACAAAAGTTCCACCCTTCTTTAATCCCTTTAAGACATTAAGATGATAAATGAAGGATGTGTTATGGCAAGCTATATAATCAGCATTAAATACTAGATAAGGTGATTTTATAGGCTTTTTCCCAAACCTCAGATGGGATACTGTTGAACCACCAGATTTCTTACTATCATATGAAAAATACGCCTGGGCATACATGTCTGTATGATCACCAATTATCTTTATAGCTGTCTTATTCGCACCAACAGTTCCATCAGATCCTAATCCCCAAAACTTACAACTAATAGTTCCGGTGGGTGTGGTTTCTATCATATTTTCTTCCGGTAAGGATATATTATTTACGTCATCAACTATACCAATTGTAAACCCATCCATAGGTTTATCCTTCTTTAGATTATTAAATACTGCTAATATCTGTGATGGAGTTGTATCCTTAGAGCCTAAACCATATCTTCCTCCAACTATTACTGGCTTATCAGGTTTATTATAAAATACTTTTACTACGTCAAGATACAAAGGCTCTCCTGGTGCTCCAGGTTCCTTGGTTCTATCCAGTACAGCAATTTTCTTTGTGGATTTTGGTAATATATTGAAGAAAAAGTTTTCACAAAATGGTCTATACAGATGTACCTTAATTGCACCAACCTTTTCCCCTTTATCCTTAAGATAATCAATTACTTCTTCAATTGTATCGCATGCCGATCCCATTGCTACAATTACATACTCTGCATTAGGATCTCCATAATAATCAAATGGGTGATAAACTCTTCCTGTTATTTTTTCAATCTCCCTCATATAGTACTCTACAATTTCAGGTATGGCTTCAAAATACTTATTTCCAACCTCTCTTCCTTGAAAATATATATCTGGATTTTGAGCACTTCCCCTAACTACTGGATGATCAGGTTTTAATGATCTATTCCTGAACTGTTCTATTGCATCATAATCAACTATTTTTTTTATATCCTCATAGTCTATTGTTTCTATTTTCTGATATTCATGGGAGGTTCTAAATCCATCAAAAAAATGCAGGAAAGGCACTCTCCCCTTTATTGCGCTAAGATGTGAAATGAATGCCAAATCCATTACTTCCTGAACATTTGAAGAG
>JARDZI010000400.1 GCA_029240935.1 Clostridiales bacterium | reverse complement strand
TACTTGCTGTATAATAATGGTAGTTGTTTCGCATTTGTTGTATATTATGATTTGCCTATATCTTAAAAATTAGTTATTTTGAAAGGAATTCTTATAATGCATGTAATACTTTATATATTATGTATAATTGGTTATATTATTGTAGGGTGTATCGTTGTGTTTCCACTAGTTATATGGCATGCCCGCACTCATTCATATATTTGCAAAAACTGTGGACATATATTCTCTATTTCTATACTTAAAGACTTAATAAGCCCTCACCGACTATTGAAATGCCCAAGCTGTAATAAATGGGCTTGGCAAAAGGAAATTAAGAATAAAAAGATAAATTAATGCCTTATTGCTATATTACGAATTACGTACCTATATATGATAAAGCTATGCTTTTTCCAATCATACGATAGCCATACTTACAAGAATTAAGCAATGCTACTCTAAAGTGTAATAATTAAATATTGCTATAAGTCTTACTGTTATTAAGAATACCGACTTCTCTATTCAAAGGTAATAGGAAGTCCTTCAATTGTTATCATAAGGACATTATTATATGGCTTATTTTTTTGATGTTGGATATGTAAATGTGGCTCAGAAGTTGTTCCCGAATTTCCAACTTGAGCGATCACGTCACCTACCTCAACTATATCACCTGCTGCCACTCTGATACTATTATTTTTCAAATGAGCAAATATTAGATATGTACCTGTCTTTTCAATCCGTAAAAAAACATGGTTTCCGAGCAAAGATGTAAATTTGTCAGAATTAGGCACAATATCTTCCTCTCCATCGTGAGTTTCTATAATTTTTCCTTTGATAGGTGCAAATACATTTTTGCCATAAATTCCATAGGACTTTAAATCAGTATTTCCTGTATCATATGGATTTTCCATAATATCATATGCATATCTCTCTGATGGCCATATAGCATGTGTATGGTAATCTTCTCCACCTAATAATATTGTTTTCCCTTCTACAGGCATGCTTAACGTAACAGTATCTGACCCATTTGCATTATCAGGGTACGGAATAAATATAATACCAGTCATAATTAGCATCGGAAATGCCAGCAATAAGGATGCTACAAAACGGGTAATCCTAATTTTCTTTTCTTTTCTCATTATAAACCTGATTATTAGAACCACTAATTGTATAATTACAAGTAATGTACCCAATGGACCCACAACAAAAAGTGCAGCATCCCATGCGAATACTGCCACTCTGCCTTTCACAAGATAAACCATGCATATTAAAATATTAATGTATATAAGTACAATAAATTCGTATAAATATTTTTTAAGGCATTTTTTCATTGATTTCTCCTTCTCCTAGCTTTGTCTAAGTTTTAAATTAACCTTCATTATATAACTCTTATAACGAATACTTTAACAAATTTACTTCAATTATTAATACAATGGAGAGCTTTATATGATAACTTAATAAAATATTAAGCATTTTCTCATGCAAAAAAAGTTCCATATCAACTTAGAGATAAGTTGATATGGAACTTTTTATTTATAGTAAAGCTTGAATCTCCTTACGGGGAATTTCTCATCTTACTTCTTATTTTATGCAGCCTTCCAGTATTAGCATTTATATAGACTTTGATAACAATACTAATGCTTCTAATGCTTTATTGTCGGCAATTTTACATTCCTCAATCAAAACTGCCAATTGTTGTCTTATTTCCGTTTTTGCAAAATTCTTCATTTGCTTTTCATTCCTGTCATATCCTCCAAGAACATCTGCCATTCTCCATATATTTGATACAACTTTTGCAAACTGGCCCTCAATTATTTTACATGTATCGCTATGTTCCTTCATTTCTTCAGATAATTTTTTCATAAAAATCGCCGCATTGTTTCGACCATCTGCAAGACAATCCATTGCATCTCCATGGCACATCAAACGTTCTGCTAAAATAGGTAAAATCGCATTCTGCGGGAAATCAGCTTCATTTAATATTGCTTTTTTCCATGCATCATAAGCATTGATACCTTTTGCAAAAGTTTTTCCTGACTTCATATCAAATCGCCCTGTCATTACTTTTATTGCATTCTCAATAATTTCTTTATTTGATATCATTGGTTTATTTTTTTCACCAATTGAAATTACAGCTATAGTATCATTGTTTTCCCACCATTTACTTGATATAAAATATCCGGATTCATCAATCTTAACATCTGTTGCAAATTCGATAGCATCCTGAAAAAAGTTCCAGCCAAGAAGGATTTCTCCGTTTTCTCTATAACCAGTTATAATACAAGCTTCCGGTGGACCTATAATTCCAAGTGCTATGCAAGGGAATCCTATGTCTATTTGTTTCTTTATAAAATTAATAAAATCATTTTTCTTATCCGAATTATTACTACTTTTAAATTTTACATCACATGATGTATTGCTTCTGGTTATTATATGGAACTCACGACCTAATGCTTCAACTCCTAATTTGTATGTTACTTCCGGTTTGTCAAATGTGTGAATAACATCAACATTACCTCCATTCCATGAAGTTGTATCCCATGTTAGCCGGAAAGCTGTTCCTGTAGATACCATGGAAAAGTCTATACTTACGTCTTGACCAAGATAGTTGGCACAGTTTTTCACACACATTGGATATGGTGTACATCCGTTTGCACCATATTCAACTTTAGAAATTCCATATAATATAGTAGTGTTTTTACTTTCTGATTCTTTCCCTTTATACATTATTTCCATCCTCTCTATTTATTGGATTAAGTAGACCGATACCAAATGCACATGCACAGAGCTTTATTTTGCCTACAGGTGGACGCTTTTTTCTGAATTCAGATGGTGTTAATCCCGTTATTCTTTTAAATGCACGTGTAAAAGTATCATAATTTGTAAAGCCATATTTTGTAGCAATGTTCATAATACTTTGGCTATTATAAAGGATTTCATAAGCAGCATTTGAAATTTTTCGAACAAGAATATACCTTGAAAGAGTCATTCCTGTTTTTGTCACAAATACATCTCGTATGTGTGCAATCGAAAAGCCTGTAGCTCTTTCAAGTTCTTCATACTCAATTTTTTCTTGAATTCTATTTTCTAAATATATGATAATAGAACTAACTGTAAGAAAGTAATCCATTCTAACACCTTTATTTTCCTTCATGAAGTATTTTCAGTATATCATACCGAGTAAAAACTTTCTCGACAT
>JARDZI010000399.1 GCA_029240935.1 Clostridiales bacterium | reverse complement strand
TATAAAGAGCAGGCAGAAAAACTTCATTTATTGAAGACCATGGGAAGTGATTTTCATGGTAAAACAAAACCCTCTATAAAACTAGGTAGCATGTACTGTGAGGAAGAAGCCGATATATATTATCAATTTAAGAAAAAACTTATTGAGAAAGGAAGATGAAAAATATTAATAAGCATTTAGCCTGGGATAATAAATTAAGAAAGGGCGAAGTGAATAGAGCATCATACAACAAAAAAGAACATACATGGTTCTTATTTAAAAAAATCTGTGTATGTTTTTTTATTTTATATATAATCCAAAAAAAGTTTTAAGTTCATTTTGTTTTGTCTTAGGAATACTCAAATATTGGATTGTATTGAAAATTAATACTTCAAGTGGTAAAATTTATTTGATAATAAATACTATTTCGTAATTGTAAAAATAAAGACAATACCCTGTTCTTTTAATTTTTGAGTGCTCCTTTTGATAAAAAAATAACTTATTACATCAGTATCATATTCCTATCAAAACATTTGGGAGGTTGATAGTTCTTGAATTTTACTGGCAACTTGATTATAAATATGTATTCTATTGTGTTACTAACTATTATCTACATTCACTCCATAAATCACATTGAAAAGGGTTCTCTACAACATAAACTTTATATGATGATGGTACAAGCTACTATTCTGATGCTAGTTATGGATACATTTAGCAGATTTGATGGCATGCCTGGGATGGTTTATACTTTTTTGAATCATTTCGGTACATTTTTCATTTTTTTTACAAATCTTATCCTACCTTCATTATGGTTATTATATGTTCATTTACATGTATATCAGGAAGAAGGGAAAACCAGAAGGCTGGTGTATCCTCTAGTTATTATTAACCTTATAAATTGTATTATGTTAATATTTTCATGGTACTTTAGATGGCTTTACTATATTGATGTGAATAATGTTTACCATAGGGGACCACTCTACTTGGTTCCTGTATTTATAACAATTGGATTGATATTTATAGCAGCTTTTATAACTATAAAAAAACGTAAAAATATAGAAAGGAAAAGTTTCATATCCCTTGTGTTTTTTTCTGTTCCACCATTAATATGTATCATTCTACAAATCATTTTTTATGGAATGTCGCTAATACTTAACAGTGTTGTTCTATCCTTATTTGTAGTGTTTTTGAATATTCAGAATCACAATATATACACCGATTATCTAACTGGAGTATATAACCGAAAAAAGCTTGATTTATATTTAAAGGAAAAAGTTGATGCAAGCACTGAGAATAAGAGTTTCTCGGCTATTTCTATAGATTTGAATGACTTTAAATCTATAAATGATAATTTTGGTCATGATATAGGAGACAATGCACTGACCACTTCTGCAGAGCTGCTTAAAAGCTGTATTAGATCTAATGATTTTATTGCTCGGTATGGAGGGGACGAATTTTGTATTGTTTTGGGTATATCAAGTAGGATTGATTTGGAAAGACTAATTTGCAGGATAAATAACAGTGTTAATGAGTATAATGAAAACAGTAATATGCCTTATAAACTTGGCTTTAGTATGGGCTATGCTGTGTATGACTATAATTCTCATATGAAAATGGAGGAATTCATTAAAGAGATAGACAGATTGATGTATGAGAACAAAAATGCTAACAAAGGACTATAAGCGTAATAATTCTGTAATATAAAATTGACAGCCTAATGGATAATTTCAGTTCTTGATACAAAAATTAATAGAATATAATTGCTCTTCTATTGCTTACTGCTTTTATTAAGAAAACAAATTCCTGTAATGAGAGAAGAAACTACTGAAGAAAGACTTTATATAGATATATAAAGTAAGCTAATTTAGCAATTCAATGTAGAAGTACCAAAAAATATTTAAAGATATTATGAGTAGATTATATTCAAATAATTTTACTATTTAATACAAAATTATCAATTTGTTTTAAAAATCTTTATTCATTCACTTTATAGAAAAGTACAGATAACATTATTATATAAAAAATAAATAATTTTGAAGGAATGGGGCCCTTTTCATTATGAAAAATATTATACAAGTAGGTAAAGAAGCATAGAATTTCAATTATAAGTGAATAATGACAAGTGCATTAATTGATGATTCATTTTGTTGTAAGGTAAATTATAAAGTAAAAGCCTAAAAAATGTAACAAATGCAATACAAGATGCAATAACCTTTGAATTTTGAAATATTTATGTCTTTTTGATGTTGAAAAATAAGTTATTATGGTATATTATAATTATGTGATAAATATTTAACAAAGTTTATTAGGGGGGGAAAAATAAATGAAAGAGATATTCGATTATAGCAAACTAGATACAATTTTAAAAAATCATGAATATAAAACTAATAGGATAATTGCAATATTACAGGATACACAGGAAGTATACAGGTATTTACCCAAGGAAATATTTACATATTTTTCTGAGAAACTTGGTATAAGCAGAGCAAAGATTTATAGTATTGCATCCTTTTATGAAAACTTTTCACTGGAGCCAAAGGGGAAATATGTAATAAAAATATGTGATGGAACTGCTTGCCATGTTAGGAAGTCAACTCCTATATTGGACAAGCTAAGAAGGGAATTGGGACTATCAGAGGAAAAAACCACAACTGAGGACTTGATGTTTACAGTTGAGACGGTTTCATGCCTTGGAGCATGTGGCCTTGCACCTGCTATAACTGTAAATGATAAGGTACATGGTGTCATGACTCCAGAAAAGGTTATGGAGATTTTAAACACGCTTAGGGAGGGAAAATAGTATGCTTCTTAACAGAGATGATTTAATAAATGCCTCAGAGGTCTTTAAAAAAAGATTTGAAAATCAGAGTAAGAAAATCCTTATATGTGCAGGTACAGGGTGTGTTGCAGGAGGATCATTGGAAATATATGAGAAGCTAATAGGCTTGATGAAAGAAAGGGATATAAATTGTGAGGTAAGTCTTGAAGTGGAACCCCATGATGAGTCTATTGGTATTAAAAAGAGTGGATGTCATGGATTTTGTGAAATGGGTCCCCTTGTAAGAATAGAACCATGGGGATATTTATATATAAAGGTAAAGCCAGAGGATTGTCAAGAAATTTTGGATAGAACAATACTTAATAATGAATGTGTGGAAAGGCTTGCATATAAAAAGGATGGTGTTATATACAGAAAGCAGGAAGAGATTCCATTTTATAAAAAGCAAACAAGACTTGCACTTGAGCATTGTGGACATATTGATGCAACCTCAATAGAAGAGTATTTAGCTATTGGTGGTTATGGTGCCCTTGAGAAGGCATTATTTAGTATGAATTCAGAGAAGATTATTGAACAGATAGAGGAATCATGCTTGAGAGGGCGTGGAGGCGGTGGCTTTCCTACTGGACGCAAATGGTCCCAGGTAAAAAGACAAAAAGAAGAAATGAAATATGTTGTATGCAATGGTGATGAAGGGGATCCTGGAGCTTTCATGGATAGGAGCATAATGGAAGGAGATCCACATAGAGTGCTGGAAGGTATGATGATTGCAGCAGTTGCATGCGGTGCACAGGAAGGATATATTTATGTTCGTGCAGAGTATCCCCTTGCTGTAAATAGACTACAAAATGCAATTAACCAAGCTAGAAAATATGGAATTCTAGGTAAAAATATTTTAGGAACAAGCTTCAGCTTTGATATATGGATAAATAAAGGAGCAGGTGCATTTGTATGTGGAGAGGGAAGTGCTCTAACTGCATCTATTGAAGGAAAAAGAGGAATGCCTAGGGTAAAGCCTCCAAGAACAGTTGAGCAAGGGCTTTTTGGCAAGCCAACTGTACTAAACAATGTTGAAACCTTTGCTAATGTTCCTACAATTATTTCTAAGGGAGTAGAGTGGTATAAATCCTTTGGAACAGAAAAAAGCCCTGGTACAAAAGCATTTGCACTTACAGGGAATATTGAAAATACAGGACTTATTGAGGTTCCAATGGGGACAACCCTAAGGGAAGTAATATTTGATATAGGTGGAGGTATTAGGGAAGGTAAAGATTTTAAGGCAGTACAAATAGGTGGTCCCTCAGGGGGATGTCTTACTAAAGCTCAACTTGATTTACCACTAGATTTTGATTCATTAAAAAAAGCAGGAGCAATGATAGGCTCAGGTGGACTTGTGGTTATGGATGAGAATACCTGTATGGTTGAAGTTGCAAGATTCTTTATGAACTTTACCCAGAATGAGTCCTGTGGGAAATGTGTTCCCTGTAGAGAGGGTACAAAGAGGATGCTTGAAATTCTTGAAAATATAGTTGCAGGGAAGGGTGAGCTTGAAGATATAGACATGCTT
The DNA here is from genome assembly GCA_029240935.1 of Clostridiales bacterium. Taxonomy (GTDB): domain Bacteria; phylum Bacillota; class Clostridia; order Clostridiales; family Caloramatoraceae; genus JARDZI01. The sequence goes on along the minus strand of JARDZI010000399.1, from coordinate 864 downwards.
CTTGAGCTTGCTGATACAATATCTTCAACAGCACTATGCGGTCTTGGAAAGACTGCAGCATTTCCGGTGGTTAGTACAATAAAGAATTTTAGAGAAGAGTATGAGCTTCATATAGTGGATAAGAAATGCCCTTCTAAAACCTGTGTAAAGTTGAAGAAAATATTCATCGACAAAGAAATTTGTAAGGGCTGTTCAAAATGTTCAAGAATTTGTCCAGTTGGTGCGATTTCAGGAAAAATAAAGGAACCCTTTAGAATTGATGGAAATAAGTGTATTAAATGTGGTGCTTGTATAGAATCTTGTGCTTTTAAAGCCATAAAGGAGGATTAACACTATGAATGGACAGTTTATGATGATAGATAATATGCCTGTAGAGATAAATGGCGAAAAAAATATTCTTGAATTAGTTAGAAAGATTGGAATTGAGCTACCTACCTTTTGTTATTATTCAGAGCTTTCGGTATATGGTGCTTGTCGTATGTGTATGGTGGAAAACAAGCACGGGGATATGGAGGCTGCATGCTCTACTCCTCCTAAGGCTGGCATGGAGGTATACACAAATACACCTAGACTTAGAAAGTATAGAAAGATGATTCTTGAACTGCTTCTTTCAAATCACTGTAGGGACTGTACTACCTGTGAAAAAAACGGACACTGTAAGCTCCAGGAGCTTTCACAGCGATTTGGAATAAAGGAAATAAGGTTTAAAAATACATCTGAGAATAGAGTAATCGATAAGTCTTCAGTATGCATAGTAAGGGATAAAAGCAAATGCATATTATGTGGTGACTGCGTACGAATGTGCGATGAGGTACAAAACGTTGGAGCCATTGATTTTATAGGCAGAAGCTCAAAAATGAGTAT
>JARDZI010000398.1 GCA_029240935.1 Clostridiales bacterium | reverse complement strand
TTTCTACCTTTGGTAAATAATATTATCCATAGGTTATTTATGAGGGTGTGAAATAAGTATTATGCCATTACTAACTGTTTTAAAGTCATTGTTCACATATAATGAACCAAAGAGCACCACCAACTTTGAATTTTTAGAGGATGATTCTGAAGATAGCTATCAAGAAATGCAAACTGCTTCCAATAATAGCAACTACAAGGAAGAAAAGAAGGTGCGTCATAAAAAGTCTCCTGTAAGATTAGATGAACTGCACAAGACAAAAGAAAAACAATATAAAAATCAGAAACCTTCTGCAGTGACCGCTATATCACCAAACCTGATGTCAAATATAGAAAGAATGAAAAAGGAATTTAACATGCCTAAAAATCAGGATGTTGTTATTCGAGAGTTCAAAGTAGCAAGAATGATTAATGCTTTTATTTTATATATTAATGGTATGGTAGACAAAAATAATGTCAATGACTTTATACTAAGACAGCTTATGATGCCAGAGCATTTTATTGATTTAGAGGTAGGCTGCTCAATAGACTATATTATAGATAATATACTATCCATCAATATAGTTAAAAAGGAAAAGGAGTATGAGAAAATAATCAACCATGTGGTAAATGGAGTCACAGCAATTTTTGTTGAAGGCTGTGATGAATGCCTAATTATAGAGAATCAAGGCTATGAAAAAAGAAGTGTTGAGAAGCCTGTTACCGAAAATGTAATCAGAGGGGCACAGGAAGGTTTCAATGAAGACATGCGTACTAATATTACTTTAATTAGAAGGATTGTAAAAAACAAAAATCTAGTTACTGAGATAATGCCTATAGACAAGACCAATAAGACAAACTGTGCAGTATTATATATTAAAGGCATTGCAAATCCCACAATCATAAAGGAAGTAAAAAGAAGGATTAAGAATCTCAATATAGACTTCATAGCAGGAAGTGGTATGTTAGAGGAGCTCATAGCAGATCACACACTGATGCCTTTTACACAGATAACAACTACAGAGCGCCCTGATAGGGCATCTTCAAATATTATGGATGGAAAGGTTATACTTGTTATGGAGGGTACACCTTATGTATCGACAATCCCCTCAACCTTTTTTGAAACGCTGCAGTCCCCGGAGGACTTTGGTTTAAAGTGGCAATTTGCTACATTTTTAAGGTATTTAAGATTGTTTGCATTATCCATAACTATGCTGCTACCAGGATTATATGCTGCAATCACACTATTTCACCAGGAAATGATACCTACTGAGCTTCTTAACTCTATTGTGAAATCAAGGGAGAACGTCCCATTTCCCACAATACTTGAAATAATTTTTATGGAACTAGCTTTTGAATTGATACGTGAGGGGGGGATTAGAGTACCAGGCGTCATAGGGAACACTCTAGGCATCGTTGGAGCCTTGATATTAGGTCAAGCAGCCGTTCAAGCACAGCTTGCAAGCCCAATTCTAATAATAGTCATTGGAGTAGTTGGAATTAGCAGTTTTGCAATTCCTTCATATCCCATGGGTTTTGAATTAAGACTATTTAGATTTGCTTTAATTTTCCTTGGATCCTTTTTAGGCTTTTATGGAATTTCAATTGGATTAGTTATCATATTGGGACTTGCATGTAGTCTTAAATCCTTTGGTGTGCCATTTTTCACTCCTGTTGCGCCTAAAACAAAATCAAATCCTGACGTGATTTCCTCACTTCCATCATATAAACAAAAGATAAGGCCAGATTTTATAAACCCTATTGATAAATACAAAGCTGGAAAAACCACAGAAGAGTGGGTGAAGGGGAAGGATGGAGATAAGAAGTGATAAAGGAAGGAAAATTTGGCCCTCAGGAGGCTATTTGTCTTGTAGTAATTACCATTGTTGCAAAGATATTTTATACTGACCCTTCTATAATATCTAATCTTGCAGGTACAGCAGGGTGGTATATGACTTTAATATCTGTATTTGTTGCTGCTGTGGGATTTACATTAATGTATCTTCTTCTCAAAAGGTTTCCAGGTAAAGATATTATAGAAATATTTGAAATTACTCTGGGACGTTTTTTGGGATTTGCATTTTCTGCTCTACTTGCCCTGCTTATGGTAGCTATTGCAGCTGTACGAATGAGAGAATTTTCAGAAGTGTTAAAGGCATACGTACTGCCGTTAACTCCTTTGACACTTATTTTATTTTTGTTTATTGGAACAGTTATGCTATTAAATATATTAGGACTTGAAACCATAGCCAGGCTTTCTAAACTTACTATCTACGGCATGATGGTGGGTTTCTTCATAGTTCTTATTCTTGGGACACAAAACTATAGTATTCATCATTTTTTCCCAATACTTGGATATGGTATAGAAAAAACCCTCTACCATGGGATTATAAGGAGCTCTGTATATGGAGAGGTAGTTATTCTTGCAGTATTTGCAGGTTCCTTACAGGGAATAAAACATATAAAAAAGATAGGCTACACAAGCCTTGTACTGTCGGGATTTTTTATATCCATTGCACTTCTAGCATTTATACTCACCTTTCCTTATTATGTAGCAATGGAGATAACCTCTCCCATGTATGAGATGGCCACATTGATTGATTATGGAAGGTTTTTGCAAAGAGTTGATCCTATTTTTCTATTTATAATGACTATAAGTTCCCTTATATCGGTTTCAACAGTTTTTTATGCTTTTATGAGCATATACTGCAAAATGTTTAGAATTCAGGATAGAAAGCCAGTAATTTTAGCAGCTTCTATTATCACCTTTGTACTTGCAACAGCTCAACAAAGTATAAGCGATGTGGCATTCGGGAGTGTACAAAACTTAAGAAATTATGGTGGTTTGTTTTTTTATATGCCTCCACTTATCTCCTTAATTGTAGCCAAATTAAGAAAGAAAGGAGATTCAAAAGGTGCGTAGGATATCTCTGTTCCTTATAATTTCTATAACCATGATGACGCTTACCTCCTGCTATGATTCAAATGAGATAGATGATTTACTGCATATAGTTGCCATAGGAATTGATAAAGGAGTTACTGACAAATGGAGACTAACTATACTGTTTCCGACTTTAAAGGGAGACTCTGGGAGTGGTGGAGGAATGCAAAAAGGAGGAGGTGGTCAAGAAGAATATACTTCTCTTACAGTAGATGCTCCATCCTTTTTTACGGGAATTGATATGTTAAATTCAATTTTATCAAGAAGATTGAATTT
>JARDZI010000064.1 GCA_029240935.1 Clostridiales bacterium | reverse complement strand
CTAAATATAAAAGAATTCATCAATCAGGTGAAGGTCTAGGTTATAGTGAGTATGATTAGGAAAATACAAATAAGGGGATAAAAGTGCTAAATAAATATTAAAACAGGAGATTTATAATGAATGATATTGATTTAATTAATAAGGCATATGAAATCAGCGATAAATACAACGTTATATTAAAGGGAAATATTAAAATTAGTGGGAATGTTAATTGTATATTGTTGGCGTATTATTGTAAGAGTACACCGTTTTATAAGGACTTTTTTAATGTTATCCGTGCAGTTGCTAATGTTAATAGAGTTGCAAATAGAAACTTAAAGGAAATAAGAAAGCTTATAAAACTATATGGTTATAATAAAATATGGGTCAAAGGTGTATTTTCTTTTTATGGAGATTTGCGACCTTTAGCTGTAGAAGCAGGGTTTGGAAAATGGTCAGAAAACGGGTTAATTGCAAATGAAAAATATGGGACTAATTTTTTAATTACAGCAATATTTTATAAATAGAAAATTATGTAATATTTGATCCAATTTCAATGAGAGTGAAGGGGTAACAGTTAGTATAGCATTGGGGCAGCAACTTTGACAGATAGGTATGGAGCCCCACTGATAGGTTATTAGTTATGCTCTGAAAAAAATAAGCCCTTGTTTCCAGGAAGTAGTTAGAGGAAATGGAGGGTTTTTTTCTTTTTTATAGAATATATGTGTTAGAGTAGGATTAATTCTACAATTATGGATTAGCCGATAATTAACCGTATCTGAGGGTAAGCTGAAAAAGACAATAGGAAGGATGAAAAAAATAGCAATTTAAAAAAGGAGTTATTATGCATAAATATAGTTTTTTAGAAAATCTATTATTTCTGCCTATTTATTTGAATGGTACGAAGCTCAGAGAGGAACTAAAAGGAAAAACTATTCTTATAACTGGTGCGAGTTCTGGAATAGGAGAGCAGGTAGCTTATCAATTGGCAGATATAAATGCTCATTTAATCTTAGTAGCCAGAAGAGAGGAAAAGCTTCTAGGGATGAAAGATGAAATAGAAAAGAAAGCTGCTAGAGTAAGTATTTTTAAGGTAGACCTTAGAAATAAGGAAGAGATGGAGGAATTACTAACATTTATTTATCAACTACCTGAGGGTTTGAATTTTGTAGTTAGTAACGCGGGAAAATCAATCAATCGGTCAATTAATGATTCATTAGACCGATATCACGATTTTACTCGAACTATGGCTATCAATTATTTTGCACCAGTTCAACTGTTATTGTCAGTAATACCAATTCTTCAGAAAAATCAGGGACAGATTATTAATATATCTACGGTAAATGCTTTGTTAATACCAATACCCTATTGGGCTGCTTATCAGGCATCCAAGTCTGCATTTGACACTTGGTTTCGGTCTGCAGCTCCTGAGTTGAATGTTATGGGGATAGCTACAACCTCCATATATCTTCCATTAGTGAAAACGCCAATGATACTGCCAACAGCTGCTTATCAAAAAATGCCTGCTATGAGTCCTAAGCATGTTGCTAAAATTATTTGCAGGTCAATGTATACAAAAAAGAAAAAGTATATGCCATGGTGGTTGATTTTCGGGCAGTTGGCATCAATTGTTTTTAGAGGAGTATGGGAATTATTAATTCCAGGTGTTATAAGGAAAAGGGGGAAATAGAGTTGAATATATTTAAACTTATATATGTTTTATATAAAATCAGATTACTTTCCCCTTTAGGAGTGTACAGGTTAATTAATGCTATTTGTAAATATGGAATAAATATAATGACTCTGCTTTGTTTTGCAGAAAGGGCATATGATGATAAAATTGTATTAATGGATGAGTATGAGACAATAAGCTATAAACAACTATTTTTACAATCAAAAAAACTTGCAATTCTTCTAAAGGAGAATTACCAACTTAATGATGGTCAAAAGGTCGGGTTTTTATGTAAAAACCATGCTGCCTTGGTGAAATCAATTTTTGCTGTTTCACTTTTAGGCGCAGATATTTATTTACTTAATGTTGAAATGAGCAAGAGTCAATTTAATAAATTACTAGATAACCATGACTTTGATCTCCTTGTGTATGATTTTGAATTGAGTTCTTTAATTGAGCAATCACACTATACCAAAGATAAGATTTTGAGCTATCATGATAACTTGTTATCAATAAATAACTTGCTTAATTCAAGCATTAATGAAAAATTAAAACTTCCTAGGACTTCTTTAAGTAAAATTGTACTTCTAACAGGTGGTACCACAGGGAATTTCAAGGAAGCACCACATAAACCATCTATATTCAATTATTTAAACCCATTTTTAACTTTACTTACTAGGTTAAATCTTTTAGAACATAGTACTGCTTATATTGCTACTCCTATTTATCATGGTTATGGTATTGCTGTATTACTATTATTTATTACATTGGGAAAAAAAGTAATCATCAATAATGGATTTGATGCAAAAAAAGCATGCTGTCTAATTCGTGAGCACAATGTTGAAGTAGTAACTGTAGTGCCATTAATGGTATATAAAATGTTAAAAAATAGTGCTGAAGATTTAAAATCTCTTACTTGCATTGTTTCAGGTGGTGCAGAGCTCAATCCGAAACTTGTAGATGAGACCTTTAGTAAATTAGGAGATGTAATGTATAATTTGTATGGTACTTCAGAAGCTGGTTTAAATATAATTGCAACACCACAAGACTTAAAATACTCAGTTAATACTATTGGCAAAAAAATAAATGGTGTCAAGCTAAAAATACTAGATAACTGCAAGAGAGAAGTTGAAGTTGGCAAAACAGGTCAATTTTGCATCAAAAATAAATGGTCAATGAGAAACAGAAATAATTCTTGGATAGAAACTGGTGATTTAGGTTACAGAGATAAGAATAGTTATTATTTTTTGTGTGGGAGAGTGGATGACATGATTGTATCAGCAGGTGAAAATGTTTATCCAATTGAAGTTGAACAGGTACTAATAAACCACCCACAAGTAGAAGATGTAGCAGTAATAGGAATTAGTGATGAAAAATTTGGGAACAGACTTAAGGCATTTATACTTCCAGTAAAAAATTCTAATATTACAAGAGAGGAAATTTTTGAATGGTTGCACAATAGAGTAGCAAGATTTCAAGTACCAAAAGAAATAACCTTTGTTGATAATTTGCCATATACAACCTTGGGTAAACTTGATAAAAGGCAGCTTAAGTAAAAGATCAGTATGGTTTATGTGAAAATGAGGAGAACAATGCAAAGCACAGATAAAGGTATGAAAATAAGACAAAGAGAGGTGATGTTTAGTTGAGTTCATCATCATGGGTTGTAATATATCTACCGTTGTTTATATTATTTTTTATAATTTTACCACAACAAAGTCAAATGCAAAAATCAATAATTTTAAAATGCAAGAAGAGAAAGGGGTTAATAAGTATGACAAACGAGGTAATAAAAAAGTACATAGGGAAGAATTGCAGGATATCCACAGGATCATTTGGTACAAATGTAATTGGTAAAATAATTGATGTTAATGAGAATTGGATTGAAATTGAAACTAAAAAAGGTAATGAACTTATAAATGCAGAGTTTATTCAAAGCATTAAAATTGATTAAAACTAATAATATTAATAAAAGTATGAATATTGCATAATAATGGAGACAAAAATTTTTACTTAATAGGAGGTGAATTAAAATAATAACTTATAAGAGATGTTCAGATGTGAATATTGAGGATGTATTTGAAGCCTTCAATCAAGGGTTTTCTGATTATATTATTAAGATTAACATGTCTAAGGATTTATTTGTAAAGAGATTTTTCGAAGTAGAGGGTAACAGCCTTGAACATTCATTTATAGCTTATGATGACAATAAACCAATAGGAGTTGTACTTGGTGGGATTAAAAATTATGAGGGAATAAAAACCAGCAGGTGTGGCACACTTGCTATAGTTCCTGATTATAGAGGAAAAGGAGTAAGTCAAGGATTGATGGAACTTCACAGGTCTGAGGCATTGAAGCAAGAATGTAAGCAAATGTTCCTTGAGGTTATTGTAGGTAACGACAGGGCAATAAATTTTTATAACAAATTAAAGTATGAGAAAATTTATGACCTTTATTATTATACACTAAATGATGTTTCTAGACTTAAGAATCAAAGGAAATTGAATATAATATATAGAAATATAAATATTAGTCAACTTAAAGCTGTAAGAGAGAAAAATTGTGATGTCCACTTAAACTGGCAGAATGATATGGATTATATTGAAAAGTCAGAAAATCAGATTACATTAGGAGCATTTATAAATAGTAAATTGGTTGGAGTAATCAGTGGAAATAAAAACTCAAGGATAAGTTTTATATGGGTTGATAATATATGGAGGAATCAGGGAATAGGAACAAGCTTGGTAATAAGGGCAGCAAAAGAACTATTTTTATCAAAAGTAACAATTGGACTTCCAAACAACACTTCTATTCAAGGTTTTATTAAAAAGCTTGGATTTGAGAAGGACAAACTTTCACAATATGAAATGTACTATACTTTATAAATATCTTTTTATCAATTAATAAATTGATCTAAGATAAAATGATTGGAGCGTATTTTACTAATATGAATAAAAATTGGAAAAAAAATATAATACTTTTTATGGCTAGCCAGACAATATCACTTTTTGGATCCATGCTGGTTCAATATGCAATTACTTGGCATATTACATTAAAAACACAATCAGGTCTTATGATGACCATAGCAATTATTTGTGGTTTTTTGCCTACTTTTTTTCTTTCTCCTTTTGCAGGGGTATGGGCTGATCGTTTTAATCGAAAAATACTCATAATTCTAGCAGATTCAATGATAGCAATATCAACTCTTATTGTAGCCATACTTTTTTTTATAGGATATGATCCACTATGGTTGCTCTTTGCAGTCTTGGCCATACGTGCGGTAGGGTCAGGAATTCAAGCACCGGCTATAGGGGCTTTCATTCCTCAACTTGTGCCTGAGGATAGGCTGACAAAGGTTAATGCAACAAACAGCAGTATTCAATCAATGGTTATGTTAGTGTCCCCAATGCTTAGCGGCGCACTCCTAAGTATGTATACAATTGAAACAATATTCTATATAGATGTTATTACAGCAGCTATTGCAGTTTTTATTTTACTTTTATTTTTACATGTACCTGCCCATGCAAAAGCATTAAGCAAGCAAACTATCAGTTATTTTAGTGATATGGGTAAAGGCTTTAGCTATATTAAAGGTCATGGTTTTATAAAGAAATTCATTTTATTTAATGCAATCTTCTTTATACTAGCTGGACCTGTTGCATTTTTAACACCATTACAGGTGACTCGTAGTTTTGGAGATGATGTTTGGCGTCTAACTGCAATTGAAATCACATTTTCAGTTGGTATGATGCTTGGAGGAGTAATAATGGCTTCCTGGGGTGGATTCAAGAACAAGATTCACACCATGGTGCTATCAAACCTTGTTATAGGAATTTGCACCTTTACACTTGGAGTTATTCCTGTTTTCTGGATTTATCTATTCTTTATGGGATTGATTGGTTTAGCTATGCCAATTTTTAATACACCCTCTACAGTTTTATTACAACAGAAGGTAGAAGGGGATTATCTGGGGAGAGTATTTGGAGTACTAGGGATGATATCAAGTATAATGATGCCTTTGGGAATGCTAGTGTTTGGACCCTTAGCTGATTTCATAAAAATAGAATTGTTACTTATTGGAACTGGATTAATGATGCTAGTTTTTAGTTTTTTTATGTTAGGAGACAAAGTGTTGCTTGAGGCTGGCAAGCCAATTGCAAAACCTGAAATGCAGCATTAGAAGTTCTTTTTAGGACAATATATTATCTTCTTCTCTTTTGAATTATATTTATAGTTAGGAAGATGAGGGTTATTAATATAAAAAGGAGTCTGGCTTATTAAGCCAGACTCCTAAATTATTTATTCAGCCATTTTTTTATATCCTTCGTATCTTTCCTTAGCTGCTTCTTCAGCCTTAGCATAAAGCTCTTCTGCAGATTCAGGGAAGGATGTCTTAAGGGATGTATATCTTACTTGTTTATCAAGGAATCCTCTAAAGCTTGCTGTTGGTTCCTTTGAATCAAGTGTGAATGGATTCTTTCCTTGTTCCTTAAGCTCTGGATTGAATCTATATAGATGCCAATATCCGGCTTCAACAGCTTGCTGTTCGTTTGCTTGTGTACGTCCCATACCTTCCTTTAATCCATGGTTTATACATGGAGCATAGGCAATTATTAGGGATGGACCATTGTATTTTTCAGCTTCAACCAATGCTTTTAGTAGCTGATTCTTGTCAGAACCCATTGCAACTTGTGCAACATATACATAGCCATAGGTTGCAGCTATCATTCCAAGATCCTTTTTCTTAATTTTCTTACCTGAAGCAGCAAATTTAGCAACTGCTCCTATTGGAGTTGCTTTTGAAGATTGTCCGCCTGTATTTGAATAAACTTCTGTGTCAAATACAAGTACGTTTACATTTTCGCCAGAAGCAAGTACATGGTCAAGTCCACCGTATCCAATGTCATAGGACCATCCATCTCCACCAACTATCCAAACTGACTTCTTAACAAGATAATCCTTCTTGTCAATTATTTCAGCTGCTATTTCCTTAGCTCTTCCAGTTAAAGAATTGCCATTAAGTATTGAAACTACATTTGCAGATGCAGTCTTGCTTAATTCAGCATCTTCATTACCTTCAAGCCATGAATTATAAGCTTCCTTTAGGTTTGCTGGTATATCAAGAGCTATTGATTCGTTCATTAAATCTGTTAATCTATTTCTAATTTGCCTTACAGCAACTGCCATACCATATCCGTACTCAGCGTTGTCTTCAAATAGTGAATTTGCCCATGCTGGACCTTTGCCCTCTGCATTCTTTGTATAAGGAGTTGCAGGTGCAGAAGCTCCCCAAATTGATGAACAACCAGTTGCATTTGCAATAATCATTCTATCACCAAATAATTGAGTTACAAGCTTAGCATATGGAGTTTCACCACAACCAGCACATGCACCTGAGAACTCAAGAAGTGGTTGTACAAACTGGCTTCCCTTAACTGTAGTTTTGGATGCTAGATTATCCTTTACTGGTACATTAACACCATAGTTCCAGTTTGGAACCTGCTCAGCTGTTTGAGTTTCAAGTGGCTTCATAATTAAAGCCTTATTCTTTGCAGGGCATATGTCTGCACAGTTTCCACAGCCTAAACAATCAAGTGGGCTTACTTGAATTCTGTATGCAAGGTTTTCAAATCCTTTTCCCATTGCCTTCTTAGTTGCAAAAGTTTCAGGAGCAGTCTTCATTTCTTCCTCATTTGCTAAAACTGGTCTTATAGCAGCATGTGGACAAACAAATGAACACTGGTTACATTGTATACAGTTTTCTATTTGCCATTCTGGAATGTTAACAGCTGTACCTCTTTTTTCATAAGCAGCTGTTCCTGCTGGGAAAGTACCATCCTCTATACCAACGAAGGCACTTACTGGAAGTGAGTCTCCCTCTTGACGGTTCATAGGAACTAATATTTTCTTAATGAATGCTGGTGCATCTGTTTCAGCTGCAGCAGCTTCCTCAGCACTCTTCCAGTTTGCAGGAACTTCAACCTTAACAAGAGCTTCAATACCCTTGTCAACTGCCTTGTAGTTCATATTAACAATAGCTTCACCCTTTTTACCATAGGATTTTACTATTGCACCCTTTAAATATTTAACTGCTTCATCTATTGGAATAACATTAGCAAGCTTAAAGAAAGCAGATTGCATAATCATGTTAATTCTGTTTCCTAGGCCTATTTCCTCAGCTATATCTGTTGCATTAATTGTGTAGAAATTAATTTTGTGGTCTACAATATATTTTTTCATAGCTGCTGGTAGGTTTGCTTCAAGCTCTTCAGTATTCCATTTACAGTTAAGTACAAATGAACCTCCATCTCTTAGTCCTTTAAGTACATCATACTGATGAACATAAGCTTGAACATGGCATGCAATAAAATCTGCTTCATTAATAAGATAAGTTGATTTTATTGGCTTTTTACCAAATCTCAAGTGAGATATTGTTACTCCACCTGATTTTTTTGAGTCATATGCAAAGTATCCTTGAGCATATAGGTCAGTGTCATCTCCTATAATCTTTATAGCACTCTTGTTAGCTCCAACAGTACCATCTGAACCAAGCCCCCAGAACTTACATCTTATAGTTCCTTCAGCAGCAGTATTTATTTCTTCTTTAACCTTTAGTGAAGTATAAGTAACATCATCGTTAATTCCAATTGTAAATGCATTCTTTGGTTTAGCTTGCTTTAAATTTTCAAAAACAGCAAGTATCTGTCCAGGAGTAGTATCCTTTGAACCTAAACCATAGCGTCCACCAACAACAAGTGGAGCATTGTCCATGTTATAGAATAAAGTTCTAATATCCTGATATACTGGTTCTCCAAGTGAACCTGGTTCCTTTGTTCTATCAAGAACAGCAATTCTCTTAACTGTTGCTGGTAAAACATCAAAGAAATACTTTGGAGCAAATGGTCTGTAAAGGTGTATAGTAAGTACTCCTACTTTTTCACCCTTTGAATTTAAGTAATCAACAACTTCTTGAATAGTTTCAGTAACTGAACCCATAGCAACTATGATATTTTCAGCATCTGAAGCACCATAATATGTAAATGGTTTGTATGTTCTGCCTGTTAGTTTGCTTATTTCATCCATGTAATTTTCAACAATCGCTGGAACAGCATCATAGAAATTATTGCTAGCTTCTCTTGCCTGGAAATATATATCAGGGTTTTGAGCAGTACCCTTTGTTACTGGATGTTCAGGATTTTGTGCTCTGTCCCTAAATGCCTTTACAGCATCCATATCAACTAGTTTTGCTAAATCAGCATAATCAAGCACTTCAATTTTTTGTATTTCGTGTGAAGTCCTAAATCCATCAAAGAAATGAAGGAATGGTACTCTTGATTTAATAGCTGAAAGATGAGCTACACCAGCAAGATCCATTGCTTCCTGTACAGAGCTTGAAGCTAATAATGCAAAGCCTGTCTGTCTTGCAGCCATTACATCAGCATGGTCTCCGAATATTGAAAGTGCGTGGCTTGCAAGAGCACGAGCAGAAACATGGAATACTCCAGGTAAAAGTTCTCCTGCAATTTTGTACATGTTAGGAATCATTAGAAGTAATCCCTGGGATGCAGTAAATGTAGTTGTTAATGCACCTGCGGAAAGTGAACCATGAAGAGCACCGGCTGCTCCTCCTTCAGATTGTAATTCAACAACCTTTACTTCTTGACCAAATATGTTTTTTTGACCATGAGCTGCCCATTCATCCACATATTCAGCCATTGTTGATGATGGAGTTATTGGATATATGGCTGCAACATCTGTAAAAGCATAAGCAACATGAGCAGCGGCCATATTTCCATCCATGGTCTTCATTTTTTTTGCCATTTTTGAATCCCCCTTGTTATAAATAATATAATTATACTATGGATTGCAAATTAATTAAGAAATAAATCTTATAAAGAGCAATACATTAGTAATTAATGCTAGATGTTTATATCAACATCATTCACATATTTATAATACCATAAAAAAAATTAAATTAAAGTTAATAATGTATAAAATTCATATAAATAACTATATTATTAACAAAAATTTAAGAAATTTGTTAAAAAATTAGCGGGACACTAACAGAAAGGTATATTTGGTCAATATTTAACCAAAAAATTACCAAAAAATCAATTGTAAATATTGACTTAAATTTTTTTAAGTAGTATATTATATTTAATATTTTTTTAAAAAGCAATGAGGAGAAAGAGTAAAGGGACAATTTTTCATACAGAGAGCTCTGGAAGCTGAAAAGGAGCAGGAAATAATCCTTTGAACATGGTCTCTGAGCTGCAGGCTGAACCCATTGGTAGTAAGCTTTGCCGGTAATCTGCACCCGTTATAGTGCTAGGGTATAAACACTTTTGTGTCGTACCTGAAAAGTTTAATGCCGTGAGGCATTGATAAATTGGGGTGGTACCACGTGAATATACTCTCGTCCCCTAGACAGTAGTCTAGGGGGTGGGAGTTTTTTTATTTGTGAAAAATTTTTTTATTAATAATAAATTATGGAAGGTGATAATATGAGTATATTTATTGGAGGAGCATGGCCTTATGCAAATGGGTCACTGCATTTAGGACATATTGCAGCCCTGATGCCAGGAGATATATTGGCAAGATATTTTAGATTAGTAGGAGAGGATGTACTTTATGTTTCAGGAAGTGATTGCCATGGAACACCAATATCCATTAGAGCAGGTCAGGAAAAGGTATCTCCTGAAACCATTACAGACAGATATCATAATGAATTTTTAGAGTGCTTTAATAAGCTTGGTTTTTCATATGATTTGTATACCAGAACTGATCAGGAATTTCATAAGAAAGTAGTACAGGAGATATTCTTAAAGCTTTTTAAAGATGGGTATATATACAATAATTCAAATAAACAGGTATATTGTGAGGAATGTCAACAATTTCTTCCGGACAGGTATGTGGAGGGTATATGCCCACACTGTGGGAATGTAGCAAGGGGAGATCAGTGTGAATACTGCTCTGAACTTTTAGACCCAATAGATCTTAAAAGTAAAAAATGCAAGATATGTGGAAGCATTCCAACAGTTAAAACAACAGAGCACCTTTTCTTTGCTTTATCCAAATTCCAGAGTTTGCTTAAAGAATATATTGATGAGTCATCTGGTTGGAGAGAAAATGCACTAGAGCTTGCAAAAAGATATTTAAAGGAAGGGCTCAGAGACAGAGCAGTTACAAGGGATTTACCTTGGGGTGTAGAAGTGCCTATTGATGGGTTTGAAGGAAAGAAAATATATGTTTGGATTGAAGCAGTAATTGGCTATTTATCAGCTAGCAAACAGTGGGCAAGTGAGAATAATTGTGACTGGGAAAAATTTTGGAAAGGTGATGTGGTTTCCTATTATGTTCATGGAAAAGACAACATACCATTCCATACATTAATACTTCCAGCATTATTGTCAGGAATAGGAGATCTACACCTTCCAGATAAAATAATATCAAGTGAATATCTTACATTGGAAGGTAGAAAAATATCCACCAGCAATAACTGGGCTGTTTGGGTACCCTATATTGTTAAAAACTATAATCCGGACTCAATAAGATATTTTCTAACCATTAATGGTCCTGAAAAAAGGGATGGAGATTTTTCCTGGAGAGAATTCATAAGCAGACACAATGGAGAACTGCTTGGAGCATTTGGAAATTTTGTAAACAGAACTCTTGCATTTATTCAAAAATCATTTAATGGAAGACTTCCAATATACGAGGTAGAAAGTGATATACAAGAACAGATTAGTAGATTATATAATGTTGTAGGAGACAAAATCTCAGAGGGACAGTTTAAAAATGCACTTGAAGAAATATTTGAATTTGTGAGATATTCAAATAAGTATTTTGATGAAAAGCAGCCCTGGGTACAGTTGAGGGAAAATAGAGGGGAATGCGAAAAAACATTATATACCTGTGTACAAATTATAGCTAACCTATCCAATTTGCTAACACCCTTTATTCCATTCTCATGCGATAAAATAAGAGGATTTTTAAATATCCCAGCAGCAACTTGGAAGTACATTGAGCTGGATACAACAGTTCCAATAGGACAAATTGAAGTTTTATTTGAAAGAATTGATAAATGCAAAATTCAAGAGGAAGTAAGTAAAATAGGAAATATTGAATAAAAGTCAAGAAAAATGTGTCAGGCTATAATTGTGTGGAAATGTGTAGCAAATCACTTGTAAACATAGGTATGAATACAGATATTACGTAGGGGCGAACAGTGTTCGCCCGTGAGGTACCAAGCTTTGAACTATGCCCGTATCATAATGCCCACTTGCAGACGAACGCTGTTCGCCCCTACAATGCCTCAAATGTATAACAACCACACAAGCTGTCATTCTGAACGCAGTGAAAAATCTTTTCCTAGGGTGCGTACAAAGATCCTTCACTACGTTCAGGATGACATTGACGTTGTCAGTGACTTCCGCCCTAGGACGCATCCTTTCTAAAATCCATAATAATACTATTTTTAAACATAATCTAACTATTTTGCCTTTTCCCCTCTATATTCAGCAAGTAGGAGATCAACCATTCTTCCATAGCTTTTAACTCCATCACTTTGGTTGTTTGCTTTTAAATAGGAATCGTTTATTTTATTGGATACCTCATTTACAGGTCCTTCATACTGCTTCCAATATTCGTTTAGTTCCTGTAAATCTCGGTTTAGTCCTTCGCTGTATTTTAAACGAAGCTCCTTAAAAGCAGCTTGATCCTGGCTATATAATGCATTTGTTGAAGAAATCAATGCAAGTAGAGTACCTGAATATTGAAAATCAACATCAGGATGCATTTTACATGTGAGATAGGCTATATAGTTTGCCTCATCTTCCCTTGCGAATCCTCTTTGATGAGCCATTTCATGGCATGCAGTTGCTGGTATATCAAAGTCTGGAATAGTAATATTAACATTTGCCTCTCCAGAAAAGGGAAAATAAACTCCTGTTATGCCTGCATAGGACATTAAATTTGAGAATATTACTCCCTTTGGAGGACCATATCTACCTCCAAGCTCTGGATATAGCTTCGAAGCATTTTCAAAGCCCTTGTATGCCCTGGCAAAAACATCCCTATAACCACTGGAAAATTGCATAACACCATTTGAATCTTCTTTTACTAAGCCACGAAGAGTATTTGAACGCTCTACAAGACTAAGGCAGAGTTCCTCTAGTTCTTTAGTTGTAGATGGTTTTACCTCAAGCCTTGAGATTGTTGAAAGGGGTAAGCGATAGTAATTAAATCCCCAGAGTAAAATAAAACTGAAATATGTGATGCTAATAGTAACTATTATATTTATAATGAAATTGATAAATATATATTTTCTCTCTTTAGGTTGTTTAAATGAATGTATTATAAGAAGTATTATCCTCCATATTATTAATATAATTACAGAAGCATATATAAGTTCTGCTGTTGAAGTGGGAACTATACTAGTAATGTTGCTTAATATCTGTCCAATTGGTCTATAAATACCTGTGGAATATATAGCCTCAATTGTGCTAGGATATTGAGAAGCAATAAATGATAGGAGCATACCAATAGGTACTAGAAAAATGACTATGAGTTTTTTATAGTTAATTGTTTTATTCATAAAAAATCAACCCTTCTATTTAATACTTAATCATTAGCATATGACAATAATTTTAAACAGTCAACTCTTGAAAGGTATAAATTCAATAGATATTATACACTTAAAACCATAATGTAGTGGCAGGCCGATCTGCCATTACACATAATGCAATTACTTTATAGGAACAAATAAAGATATCTATTAATTCAGGTTATATTTCTATATAATAATCACTAAGGAACCAAATATATGTAAAAAGAGGGAATTCAAATGAATTTTGAAACATTTAAAAGTTATTGCTTAAGTAAAAAAGGTGCTGTAGAGGATTTTCCATTTGATGCTGAAACTCTTGTTCTTAAGGTTGGTTCGAAAATGTTTGGGCTAACAAATCTAAACAAATCTCCTTTTCAAGTAAATTTAAAGTGTGATCCTTACTTAGCAGGGGAGCTTAGAAATGAGTTTCCATCTATTAAGCCTGGCTATCATA